>JAJTGG010000045.1 GCA_021299355.1 Lysobacteraceae bacterium | reverse complement strand
GTACCAGCCGTTGGCATCAGCATCGGCGAATGCCTGCCGGAGGGCATCGATGGAGTAGGGCTCGATGGTGATCAGCTGGTTTTCATGATGCTTCCAGCTAGCCAGATTTTCGGCGTAGGCCTTGCGTGAGGAATCGGAATACAGGCAGGGCAGTTCGGTGCGTCCGTGGAAAGCGCCCTTCATGGCAATGCGTTTGACGCGTTTGCCTGCGTGGCGGCCGCCCGGATCGGTCATCAGCTTGGTGTTGGTGTCGGCGATGCGCCCAGCCAGCGAAACCGATTCCGAGCCCGAGTTCAGGGTCAGGAATTTGGCGTAGGGACAGCCACCGCGGCGGTGGCCGATTTCGGCACGCAGAGCCTGCACCACACGCAGCTGGGACAGACTCGGCGACATGATGTTGGCCATGACCTGCGGTTTGGCCATGGCATCGATGACCGGCTGCGGGGTGTGGCCGAAGCCCAGCATGCCGTAGCCGCCGGAATCATGCAACACGCGGCCTTTGAGGGTGATGACCCAGGGGCCGCAGGCGGCGATGGCCACATATGGGTTGATGGCATCATCCGGGTAGAAATTGACGAAGCCGGCCTGGGTGGCGTCGATCTGGACCTGCTCGTCGGCGTCGATCAGTTCCGGAAATTCCGCGGCCAAAGACGGATAGGCGGCGGCGGCGCGCCCGGCGGCGGTCAGCAGATCCGGGTACTGGCCACACAGACGCAACAGGCTGGCATCGTCGAGACCTTGGGTGCGGACAGCGCCCGAGCGGCTGCGCAGCGGGGAAAGAATCCGCCGTAACCCCCTCTATGGGGAAATCAACGACTTAGGCTACAATAAGCGGCTGATTTGGAGCCTTATGAAGAAATCCGATTTCCACTTCGATCTGCCGCCAGAGCTGATCGCACAAGCGCCATTGCCCGACCGCAGTGATTCCCGGCTGCTACTGGTGCCTCCGGGTGATGTCCCGTTCCAGGATCGGCAATTCCGTGATTTGCCGGAACTGTTACAGGCCGGCGACTTGCTGATCTTCAACGATACCCGGGTCATTCCGGCACGGCTTTACGGCCAGAAGCAAACCGGCGGCCAGGTTGAAATCCTGATCGAACGTCTGCTGCCCGACCAGTGCGTGCGTGCCCAGGTCGGCGCCTCGAAATCCCCGAAAGCGGGGAGCGGTATCACGTTGACCGATGGTACCTTGTTGACCGTGCTTGGCCGTGAGGAAGAATTTTACCGTCTGCGTTTTGACACCGAGGAGCCGGTCGAAACCGTGCTCAATCGACTCGGGAAGATGCCATTGCCGCCCTACATCCAACGTGATGCCGATGCGGATGATGATACGCGGTATCAAACCGTATTCGCCCGCCATGCCGGCGCGGTGGCGGCGCCGACGGCGGGTCTGCATTTCGACCAAGAGATCCTGACGCAGCTGCAAGCCAAAGACGTACAGCTCGGCCACATTACTTTGCATGTGGGCGCCGGCACCTTCCAGCCCATGCGTGCGGAAAATCTGAAAGACCATGTCATGCACAGTGAATGGTTGAATGTGGGCGCCGAATTGTGCGCCCAGATTGCGGCCACCAAGGCCCGTGGCGGCCGCGTCATCGCCGTCGGTACCACGGTGCTGCGTGCACTGGAAACCGCCATCGTCGATGGTACGGTCAAGCCGTTTGCCGGAGATACCCAGATTTTCATTTTCCCCGGCTATCGGATCCGCAGTATCGATGCCCTGATTACCAATTTCCATCTTCCGGAAAGTACTTTATTGATGCTGGTCTCGGCCTTCGCCGGCAAAGACCGCATTTTCGCGGCTTACCGGCATGCAGTTTCGCAACAGTATCGGTTCTTTTCGTATGGCGATGCCATGCTGCTGTATTCCGGAGCCGCGCCATGAGCCGCATGCGCTTCCGCAAAACCGGCCAGGACGGCATGGCCCGCCGCGGCGAGCTGAGCTTCCCGCGCGGAATCATCCAGACCCCGGCGTTCATGCCGGTCGGTACCTACGGGTCGGTCAAGGCCATGAAGCCCGAGGATATCCTCGCCACCGGTGCCGAAATCATCCTCGGCAACACCTTCCATCTTTATCTGCGTCCGGGTCTTGAAGTGATTGAAGCGCACCGGGGCTTGCACGATTTCACCCAATGGCAGAAACCGATCCTGACCGATTCCGGCGGGTTCCAGGTCTGGTCCTTGGCCAAGCGCCGCAAGATTACCGAGCAGGGTGTGATGTTCGCTTCGCCGGTGGATGGCGCCAAAGTCTTCATCGGTCCGGAAGAAAGCATGCAGATCCAACGCGTGCTTGGTTCCGACATCGTGATGATTTTCGACGAATGCACGCCCTATCCGGCCACGGAAATCGTGGCCCGCAAATCCATGGAGTTATCGCTTCGTTGGGCTGAGCGTTCGAAACAGGCGCACGAAGGCAATGATGCGGCACTGTTCGGCATCGTGCAGGGTGGGGTGTATCCGCATCTGCGCACGGCCTCTGCCGAAGGATTGAAAGCCATCGGATTCGACGGTTATGCGGTCGGCGGTCTGGCCGTGGGCGAGCCTGCCCATGAGCGGGAGCAGACCCTGGAGGCCATCTGCCCGCAGTTACCCGACGATAAGCCGCGTTACCTGATGGGCGTCGGCAAACCCGAGGACATCGTGGAAGCAGTGGCCCGTGGCATCGACATGTTCGATTGCGTGATGCCGACCCGTAATGCCCGCAACGGCCACTACTTTACCCATCAGGGCCAGGTCCGCATCCGCAATGCTCGCTACGAAAAAGACCTGTCGCCGATCGAACCGGGCTGCGGCTGCTACACCTGCACGCACGGATTCACCCGGGCCTACCTGCGCCATCTGGACCGCTGCAATGAAATCCTGGCTTCGATGCTGGCCACCATCCACAACCTGTATTACTACCAGCAACTGATGCGGGAAATCCGGCAAGCCATTGAAAATAATGCCTACGCGGCGTTCCGTGAGGACTTCTACAGGCAACGTACACAGCCTTGAAAAGCCCGCTGGCCGCACCCAGTTATGTCATAATTGCCCATTGTTTCGCATTCAATCAAGGATTTACGCCATGTCCCTGCTCGATTTGATCATTTCGCCCGCCGCCGCCCAGGCCGCTCCCGCCCAACAGGGTAGCCCGATGTCGCTGCTGGTGATGATGGTACTGTTCTTCGCCGTGTTCTATTTCATGGCCATCCGTCCGCAGATGAAACGCGCCAAGGAACACCGCGCACTGCTGGCCGGCCTGTCGAAAGGTGATGAAGTGGTTGCTGCCGGTGGCATTGCCGGCCGGGTCGAAGACCTCGGCGAACACTTCGTCGGCATCGAAATCGCCAATGGCGTCACCATCAAGGTGCAGAAGAACGCCATCACCGCGGTGTTGCCCAAAGGTACCCTGAAGTCCGCCTAATTCCTCTTTGAGAGCCGACAGGCTCCGGGTTCCGTCATGCTCGAATTTCCGAAATGGAAGTATGCGCTCATCGCAGTGGTCCTGCTTGCGAGCGTCATCTATTCCCTCCCCAACATCTATCCGCAGCAGCCGGCGGTGCAGATCAGCGTCAACCGCGGCGAGCTCGAAACCGGCCTGACCGGTAGGGTTGAAGCATTGCTAAAAAGCAATGGCATCACCCCCATCGGTGTTGCTGTCGAAAACGGCGATGTCATGGTCCGTCTGGCCAATCCGGAAGACCAGATAAAGGCCGCGGACATCATCCGTCCGGAACTGGGCGCACGCTATACCGCAGCCTTGAATCTGGCCTCGACGGTTCCGGCTTGGCTCAGCGGATTGGGCGCCAAACCGATGACCCTCGGTCTCGACTTGCAGGGTGGCGTGCACTTCCTGATGCAGGTCGACCAGCAGGCTGCGCTCGATAAACGCACCAATGCCTATGCCGAGGAAATCCGGGCGGCACTGCGCGAAGCCAAAATCTCCGGTTATGACGTGAGTTCTACGCCTCAGGGTATACGCATCACGTTTGCCTCTGAAGCCGACCGCAACAAAGCTCGATCCCTGCTGGCGAAGAACTTTCTGACACTGACGGCCATCGATTTGCCCGGAGACCAGGGTATCGGCCTGAATGTCAGTATGATTCCTACCGAAGCCAAGTTGATTGCCGATGGTGCTGTTGACCAGAACATCAATACTCTGCGTAACCGTATCGATTCGCTCGGTGTTTCTGAGCCGGTGATTCAACGGCAAGGCAGCAACCGTATCATCGTGCAACTGCCGGGCGTGCAGGATACCGCCGAAGCCAAGGACATCATCGGTGCCACCGCCACGCTCGAATACCGTGCCATGATCGGCGATATGGCCGCCGCTGCCGAGGCCCAACGTTCCGGTATCGTTCCGGCCGAAGCGCGTCTGTATTTCATGCGCGAAACCAACCCGGACGGCAGCCGCATTCCGATTCTTCTTTCCCGCCGCGTCATCGTTTCCGGCGATCAGCTGGTCGACGCAACGCCGGGCACCAATCCCGAAAACGGTCAGCCTATGGTGAGCATCAAGCTTGATACCGCTGGCGGCAAGCGCATGTTCAACCACACGCTCGACAATGTCGGCAAGAACATGGCAGTGGTCTACGTCGAGCGCATCCCGGAAACCCGCATGGTCGACGGCATCGAGGTGCGCAGCGTCAAGATCATCGAGGATGTGATCAACTCGGCCACCATCCAGGGTGTTTTCGGCAAGGATTTCCAGACCACAGGTCTGGATCCGCAGGAAGCCGAACGTTTGTCAGGTCTGGATCCGCAGGAAGCCGAACGTTTGTCAAAGCAGCTGAAATCCGGCGCCTTGGCGGCACCGATGGATTTTGCCCAGGAACGGGTCATCGGTCCGAGTCTCGGTGCCGAAAACGTCGAGCGCGGCGTGAATGCAGTGATGTACTCGTTTGTATTCGTGCTCATCTTCTTCGTCATTTACTACAAAATGTTCGGCATCATCACCAATCTGGCACTGGTTCTGAACCTGCTGCTGGTGGTTGCCGTGATGTCGATGTTCGGTGCCACTCTGACCCTGCCCGGATTCGCCGGCATCGCTTTGACGGTCGGCATGTCGGTGGACGCCAACGTGCTGATCAACGAACGCATCCGGGAAGAGCTGCGCATCGGGAATACGCCGCTGGCGAGCATCGCGGCCGGTTACGAGAAAGCCAGCGGCACAATCGTTGACGCCAACCTGACCGCATTGCTTGGCGGCATCGCGATGGCGGCCTTCGGTTCCGGCCCGATCCGCGGCTTCGGCATCACCCTCATCATCGGCATTCTGACCTCGATGTTCACGGCTGTCAGCGTGTCGCGTGCCATAGCCACCCTGATCTACGGCCGCCGGCGCAAGCTGAAGACGGTTTCGGTCTGATCCGCACGGAGCAATAAAGTGGAACTTTTTCCCCCGAACAGCAATATCAATTTCATGCGTATGCGATTCGTCTCGCTGGCGCTGGCCATCATCGTCATGCTCGTCGCCATCGGCGGCATGGTGTTCAAGGGTTTTAATTTCGCGCTCGACTTCACCGGCGGTTATGAAACCGAAGTCCAGTTCAGCAAAACGGTGGATACCGGGGCGCTGCGCGGCAAACTCGAACAGGCCGGCTTCAAGGGCGCCCAGGTCCGCGTCATCGGTTCATCCAATGAAGTGGTCATCCGCATGCAGGCCCAGGAGAGCGGCAAACGCATCGACGGCAGCACCGTGGTCGCCGCGGTGCAGAGTGCGGATAATCCGGCAACCCTGCGCGATTATTACTATGTCGGACCGCAGGTCGGCAAGGAGCTCGCGGAAAGCGGTCTGCAGGCACTCATTTTTGTAGTTATCGGCTTCCTGTTCTATGTGTGGATTCGCTTCGAGCTGAAATTCGCCATCGCGGCCATCATCACCACCCTGCATGACGTCGTGCTGGTTGCCGGCTGGTTCGCGCTGTCCGGACATGAATTCGACCTGGCCGTGCTGGCCGGTGTGCTGTCGGTCATGGGCTATTCGATCAACGACACCATCGTGGTGTTCGACCGTGTACGCGAGAACTTCAAGACCCTGCACAAGCTGTCGCCGCTTGAAATCATGAACCGCTCGGTCAACCAGACCCTGTCGCGCACCATCATCACCTCGTTCGTGGCCTTGTTGACCGTGCTCGCCCTGTATTTCTTCGGCGGTGATTCGCTCAAAGGCATGGCCGAATCGCAGATCCTCGGTATTGTCATCGGTACCCTGTCTTCGATCTTCGTGGCCTGTCCGTTGCTGCTTCTGCTCGGTGTCACCAAGCAGGACTTGATGCCGAAAGCCCGTGATGAAGAGGCCTTGAACGCGCGTCCGTAATGCTCTGATTCCGGATACGAAAAACCCCGCCTTGGCGGGGTTTTTCGTATCTAAATTGTCTGGCTCAGAAGCTCTTGCCGTATTCCGATTGTGCAATGGCCGCTTGCAGCATCGGGTTGATGCGAACATTACTGGCAACGATGTTGCCGGCATCGAGAATGCGTTCACCGCGTCCCTTGAAATCACTGACGCAGCCGCCGGCTTCGCGCACCAGCAACATGCCACCGGCAACGTCCCAAGCCTTGATGCCGGATTCAAAGTAGGCGTCGCTGCGGCCACAGGCGACATAGGCCAGGTCCAGTGCCGCCGAACCGGTACGCCGGATATCTTCGGCAGTGCTCAGCAGGGCTTTGCAGAAATCCAGATGCGGACCGATGCGGCCGCGGTCGCGGGGCGGGGTGCCGGTAATCACCAGGGCGCCTGACAGGTCTTTGCGGTCAGTAACCCGGATCTTCCGGTCATTAAGCAGGGCGCCCTTGCCCTTGCTGGCGGTGAACAGCTCGTTTTTGATTGGATCGTAGATGACGGCTTCAATCGGCTCGCCGTTCTCCACCAAGGCGATGGACACGCAATAATGCGGGATGCCGTGCAGGAAGTTGGAGGTGCCGTCGAGCGGATCGATCACGAAGGTCTGCTTGCCTTTACCCATAGCGCCGGATTCCTCGCACAGGAAAGCCGCCTGCGGGTAGGCACGTTTGAGTTCCTTGATGATTTCAGCCTCGGCGAGGGAGTCCACTTCGCTGGCATAGTCCTGTTTGGTCTTCTCGAACACGTTCAGGCTGTCGAGCTTGTTCATATGGCGTAAAATGACCGTGCCGGCCTGGCGTGCGGCTTTCACCATCACGGTGATGACGGGATTCTGCATGGGGACTACCCTTGACTAAGTTGGAATAAGAACAGGATGCTGTCGAGCAACACCGTGCCTATGATACCGCAAACCGCCGTTCGGCTGGAATGTCTGCCGGAATCCCGTTCATCCTATATCGCGAAAAATATTACCCATGACCTTGACTGACCCCATCCGTATCATCCTGGTAGGCACCCAGCATCCCGGTAATATCGGCTCAGCAGCGCGCGCGATGAAAACCATGGGGCTGAGCCAATTGGTGCTGGTGGCGCCCCAGCGCTTCCCCGACCCTGAGGCGAATGCCCTAGCAGCGGGAGCTGAAGATATAGTGCAAAAGGCCAGGGTAGTGGATAGTCTGGACGAGGCTTTGCAAGGCTGCCGGTACGCGCTGGGAACTACTGCGCGCGACCGTGCCATCAGTCTTCCCGAACACACGCCGCGCGAAGCGGCAGCGGCTCTGCTGGAGCACACTGAGTCCAGCGGGCAGGTGGCCTTGTTATTCGGCCGTGAGCGGACGGGGCTTGAAAACGAGGAGTTGATGCGTTGCCATGGCCGTGTATTCATTCCCTGTAACCCCGATTATCCGTCCTTGAATCTGGCATCGGCGGTGCAGGTGCTCAGCTATGAAATCCGACTGCGCCGCCTTGAACTCGGCCTGTTGCCGGCCAAAGCGCCGGTCATGGACGAAAGCGAGCCGGCCAGTCTGGATCAGCTCGAACGTCTGTTTACGCATCTGGGCGAATTCATGGATGAAATTGATTTCCACAAAGGCCGTTCGCCTGACATGATCAATCAGCGCCTGCGCCGGCTGTTCCTGAGGGCTCATATGGATGAGCGTGAGATAAAAATCATCCGCGGCATGTTATCGGATGCGCAGCGACTGTTGGCTCAGAAGAAATAAGCCCAGAGTTTTTCGAGCATGCTGATGATATAGCCCGAGAATTCAGCCAGAACGATGATTTCGATGATTCCCATGATCCAACCTATGCCGAGCAGAATGCCATCGCGTTCGATGAATCCGAAGCTGAACGCCAATACGATGAGTCCGAATGGATAGTTTGTCAGGGGGATCGGCAGGGCCAGAAGCCCGCCGAGCACCAGCAGCAAGAATCCGCTGAAAGCGCGCGCCCAGGCATGGTCGAAAGCATATTCATAGCGTGGCCTGCACAGCTTCTCGATCCATTTCAGCCAGGGATCGAAGCGGCGCTGGAAATTGATGATATGCGAACGTTTGAAAGTCTTGCGGCCGATGAATTTCGGTATCCAGGGATGTTCGAGCTGCCACATCAGCTGCAATCCGATCAGTGAGGTCAGCAGGCCGCTGAATGCGCCCTGGCCGGCTGGGATCGGAATGAACACCGGAATCAGGACAAACAGCAGAAACAGGCCGTAACTGCGGTGGCGGAAGCTGTCCAGCACCAGATCGAAGCTCAGGTCATCATCCGGGTTGCCATCGGCCAGATGTTGCAGCAGGATACGGGTGCTGATTTCGTGGCTCATGGCGTTATTGGTCGAACGCGGCATCTGCGACCGGCTTGCGGCCGATCAGGAGTTTGTCGATGCGGGCGCCATCGAGGTCGATGACTTCAACACGCCAGGCCCCGAACTCGAAAACCTCACCGGTATGCGGAATACGGCCGAAGTGCGCAATGACCATGCCGGCAACCGTCGTGAAATCATTGTCGTCTTCACCGGGAAGCGCCTGCACATTCAGCAGTTCACGAAGTTCCTCCACGGCCAGACGGCCGTCAATCAGCCAGCTGCCGTCGGCGCGTTCAACGATCAGCGCTTCGTCTTCGGCATCTTCCATGCTTTGTATACGGCCGAGCACGGCACCAATCAGATCATTGACGGTGACCATGCCGAGGATGTCGCCGTATTCATCCACCACCAAGGCAAGGGTCTGCTGTTCTTCACGGAAGATTTCGAGCAGACGCAGGGCATTGGTGGATTCGGATACGAACAGCGCCGGATGCACGCTTTTCAGCAGTTCTGCATTATTACGGCATTCCCGCCCAACCAGCGATTTGGATTCCAGCACGCCCAGCACATTGCTGTCATCCTTGTCGAATACTGGATAGCGTGAAAACGGGTTGGAACGCAGGACGTCCTGATTTTCGACAAAGTTGGCATCGGCATCCAGCCAGATGATCAGGGTACGCGGTGTCATCAAAGATTCGGCAGTGCGATCGCCAAGGCGCAGCACGCGGTTCAGCATATTGCGTTCATCGGCATCTAGGTTTCCCTGTTCATGGCTTTCAGCCACCAGATGCCGGATTTCCTCGTCCGTCACTTTATCCGTATTGCTTTTATCCAGCCCAAGGATCTGAATCAGAAGCCGTGTACTTCTTGAAAGCAGCCAGACGAAAGGTGCTGCGAGCGTAGAGATGACGTTCATGGGCATGGCCACGGCGGTAGCAATCCGCTCCGGTGCCAGCAATGCGATGCGTTTAGGTACCAGCTCTCCAATGACGATGGTGACGAAAGTGACGATGACGGCGACAATTACGCTGCCAAGGGTAATCGCCGTTTTGGAGGCTAAGGCCGGTACAGCGGCGTCCAGCCAAGTGCCGAGCGACGAGCCTAGGGCCTGGCCGCCGACAATGCCGTTCAGATAGGGGATCAGTGTGATGCCGACCTGTACGGTCGAAAGAAAGCGCTCTGGGTGTTCGGACAGGCTAAGCGCAGTCTTTGCCCGCTTGGAGCTTTCCGCCATCTGTTTCAGGCGGGACTTGCGGGAAGTCACCACGGCCATTTCCGAAAGGGCAAAAAAGCCGTTCAGCAGGACCAACAGGATGACGATGGCGATTTCAAACATGGATATCTGACGATTCCGGATGCAGGAGATAGCATACCTTATGGCGGTGCGGCCCGGCACCGGATATATTACAAAATTGCAATATTTGCTTACTTTTGCCCTAGAATAACACTGAGTTAACCCCCGTTCAGGAGCGCGCCATGTTTTCCCTGCAAACCATTTTCGGCAAAGGTGATAAATTTTACGGCCTGTTGGAAGCAAGCGCTTCGGCGGCACGGGAAAGCACGCATGCCCTCGGTGAGTTGCTGGCGACCCCGCCATCCCAGCGCTCCTTGGAAAAATTCAAGCTGGCCCGGAAGCGTGAAAAGGATTTGGCTGCCCAAATCAGCCATGAGTTGGTCAATACTTTCGTGACCGCCCTCGAGCGCGAGGATATCGAGGCTCTGTCGAATGTGCTGTACAAGATCCCCAAGGTCATTGAAAAATTCGCCGAGCGCTTCATGCTGGCTTCGCACCGATTGGGCGATGTGGACTTCATCCCGCGCGCCAAGATGCTCGAGCAGAGCTGCGAGGTGCTGGAGGAAATGGTCGGCCAGCTGCGCAAGGGCATGAACATCGAAACCAGCAAATCCCTGAACGATCGGATGCAGGCCATTGAAGCCGAAGCTGACCGGCTGATCCTGGAGCTTTACCGGGAGGCCTACCAGAACGAAACCGACCCGATGCGCTACATCATCCTCAAGGATCTGTTCGAGATGCTGGAAAAGGCCATCGACCGCTGCCGTGATGCTGGCAACGTCGTGCACCACATCATCCTGAAGAACTCCTGAGGACGCCGCAATGGATCTCGCACTGGCGCTTCTGCTGCTGGTAATCATGACGGCATTGGTGTTCGAGTTCATCAATGGCTTCCATGACACCGCCAACTCGATTGCAACGGTGGTTGCGACCAAAGTGCTGAACCCGACACAGGCGGTCGCGCTGGCAGCGGTGATGAACCTGATCGGTGCCCTGGCGGGCACCGCTGTGGCTAAAACCATTTCATCGGGCCTGATTGATACCGATGTGGTCAATGTCAGCTCACAGGTGCTGATCTGCGCACTTTCCGGTGGCATCATCTGGAATCTGATTACCTGGTGGCGTGGCCTGCCGTCTTCTTCCAGCCATGCGTTGATTGGAGGCCTGTGCGGTGCAGCACTGGCGGCCGCTGAGAACAATTGGCATGCGCTGGTCTGGTCCGAATACGGTGAGAACTGGACCAAAAATGCCGGCCTGTTGTGGAAAGTGGTCATTCCGATGATCACCTCCCCCATGGCCGGTTTCGTGCTCGGCATGCTTTTGATGGGCCTTCTCATGGGGGTCATCAGCTCGATGAATTCCGCCGGCGGCTGGATGGCACGGATATCCCGCCCGCGTTGGGTCAACGCGGTGTTCGGTAAAGCGCAGATTGCCAGCGCCGCCTACATGGGCTTTGCCCACGGAACCAACGATGCCCAGAAAACCATGGGTATCATCGCACTCGCTATTTTCGGCGCCCAGACCTCCGGAACGCTGGACAGTCTTCCGGATTGGCTGGCTTTCCTGCATCCAAGCGGTGGCGAAAAAGACATCGATACCTGGATTGTTATTACTTGCGCGCTGGTTATGGCTGCCGGTACCGCCATGGGTGGCTGGCGCATCATCAAGACACTGGGCCACAAAATGGTCAAATTGCATCCTATCAACGGTTTCGCCGCCGAAACCAGTTCCGCGACCATCCTGACCATCGCCGCGCACTTCGGCATGCCGGTGTCGACCACGCACAGCATTTCGACCGCGATCATGGGAGTCGGCTTCGCCAAAAATCCACGGGCCCTGAAGTTCTCGGTGATCGAGCGCATCATCTGGGCCTGGATCCTGACCATCCCGGCCGCCGGCGGCATCGCCTATGGCCTGGTGCGCCTGCTTGTGCATTTCGGTGTCGGAATCTAAGCAGGAACGTATTCACGCGGTCATCCGTGCCCTGCCGCACGGTTCCGTATGTTCCTATGGCGCCGTTGCCGCCAAGGCCGGATTTCCCGGGCGTGCCCGTTTGGTGGCCCGGATTCTTTCAGAGTCCGAAGACGCTGTCCTGCCCTGGCACCGGGTGTTGCGGGCGTCCGGTCGGATCGCATTTCCTGAAGGTTCCCCGATGTACATCGAGCAGACGCAGCGCCTGCGTGCGGAAGGTGTCCGAATCGAGGCGGGGCGGGTGAAAATGCCCAAACGGGGGCTTGATCTGGACGCGTTGTTGTGGGCGCCAGAGGGATGCAATCGGGTATCATGACGCATCCCCTTTGAAGAGCCGGCCATGCATCTACCGAAAGTGACCCGCAATCTGCTTTGGATCATCGCTTTGGTCTATTTGGCACAGCAGTTCCTCGGCGATGCGCTGATGCCGTTCATGCTCTGGCCCTTGCAGGCTGTTTTCGTCGGCACCGGCAGCGATGGCCTGCCGGTCAGTATGGGTTTCCAGCCCTGGCAGCTGCTGACTTACGGGTTCATGCACGATCCGAACGGTTTCGGTCATCTGTTCTTCAACGGCATCGCCCTGTATCAGTTCGGTGGCCGGCTTGAGGAAGTTTGGGGCGGGCGCCGATACCTGAGCTTCTTTTTGGTTTGTATCATCGGCGCCGGCATTTGCCAGCTGGCCTTCATGGCCTGGATGCCGGAAACGGCCGGTCCCACCATCGGCGCCTCCGGCGGTGTTTACGGCCTTCTTATGGCATATGCCATGCTGTTTCCGCGTGAGCGCGTGATGCTGCTGATTCCGCCGATACCGATGTCGGCACGCACGCTGGTCATCGTTTTCGGCGCACTGTCGCTGCTGATGGGCGTCACCGGCACAGCCGGCGGCATTGCCCATTTCGCTCACTTGGGCGGCATGCTGTTCGGCTGGCTGCTGATCCGTTACTGGCGCGGCCAGCCGCCATTTACCCAGAAACGCCAAGGCCCCTGGGGCGTTTAACGGTTCTTCTTGCCGAACAGGGCAAATTCGGCGCCGACCACTAAGCGCAGCGCTTCCAGTTTTCCGGCATCGGTTTCGGCGGCACGCTGCAGACTGCTTTCCAGCAGCATTGGATAGATCTGATTCATGCTGCGCATGAACGGATTCAGGTCGATGATGCTGTCGCGTGATCGGAATACGGCCTGCTCGCTCGGGGTGAAGGCCGGTAAATGGTTGCCGCGTGCATCGAGTGCCATTACGCTCACGACTCCATCAGCCGATCGGAATACGGTCTCCAGCACGGCACTGCGTGCGGGCAGAGTGTCATCAATCAGGAATCCGGCACTGCCGGCACGGCTCTGCAGAAAGCGTTCAAGCGCGATCTGCATGAGCGGGTGGCCGCCATGGATGGAATGTCCTTCGCCGATGTTTTCATCGTTGCTAAATCGGCAGGGCGTACTTTTGTCAAATCCGGGCTCAAGTTCCGAAGCTTCGGCATCGAGCAGAAAGACATGTTCCGAGACCGGTGTGAACCGGCAACCGTAGTGGCCAAGCAGCGCCATGGCCAACAGTTCGAATTCCTCCTGGTCCAGGAGCCCGGCCTGCAGGGTACGGCGGCGCAGTTCAAAGAGATACGCGGCATCGTACTGGCCGACCAGTAGGCGCAGTGTTGCCGGTAAATGCTGCTGCTCAGGATCGATGCTGCCTTCATGCAGTATTTCCGTGCCGCAGCGGTAGTTCAACGTGCCGCCGGCGTCTTCGGTCACTGCGTCGACGGCGCATACGGAGCCATTCATGAACAGGCAGTCGCCGGGTTCGAAGCGCACGCGCAGCAGCGGCGAAGAGGCGTGGGTGAAATGCTTGAGTTCGCCGCAACCGGTAAAGATGATGTCGGATTGCCGGGCGTCTGTCCTGAGAATCGTACCCAGTCCCAATTCGGGTTCGGCGCTCGAGATCCATCGTTGTCCGGGCATGATATTCGGCATCGGCGCATTGTACCGGCTCTGCAATCGCGGCGCAAAGAAAAAGCCCCCGGTTGCGGGGGCTTTTTGGTTTACTGCGCTTGGATTTACCAGATTGCAATGCGATTGCCGCCGCTGCGGACCATGGCGTCGGCGCGTTGATGCCTGCATGCTGTTGCATCGGTGCCTCTATTCGGTGGTGTTGAAGTTCGTCGACACGCTGCGTGCAGATTGGGATTCAAATGCACTAAAGACGATTAGTCCAGAATATAGACTTGCAAGTTGCAGTGGTGGTCTGTTAACCTATATTGGAATTGGTACAGGACTCCCATGCGTATGCGACTCCACGCATGGGGTTCTGGCGCGCAATTTTCCGCCTTGAATCTACCCCCTTGGAGCTCCCATGAAAATCCTTGCTTGTGACGGCATCCATGCCGATGGCCTGAACCTGTTCAAAGAAGCCGGTTTCACCGTTGAAACCAGCGACCCCATCAAAGACCCGGCCGTATTGGCTGAAAAACTGCAGCAATTCGACGGCATCATGGTGCGTTCGGCAACCCTGATTACCGCCGAATCCCTCGCAAAGGCCGGTCATCTGAAAGTCATCGGCCGCGCCGGTGCCGGTGTCGATACCATTGATGTCGAGGCCGCCACGGCCCGCGGCATCGCGGTAATGAACGCCCCGGACGGCAACACCCTCGCTGCCGCCGAGCACGCCGTTTCCCTGCTGTTTTCGATGGCGCGCCATGTGCCGAGAGCCGATGCCGGCATGAAAGCCGGCGAATGGCCGAAAAACGGCTTGACCGGATTCGAACTCGAGGGCAAACGTCTGGGCGTCATCGGTCTGGGCCGTATCGGGGCGACCGTGGCCCGCAAGGCTGCTGGCATTGGCATGGAGGTCGCCGCCTATGACCCGTTCCTGCCGGCATCCGCCTCCGGCCGCATGAGCGTGCCGATGAAGACGCTGGATGAATTGCTGGCCTGGGCCGACATCATTACGCTGCACATTCCACGTACTAAGGAAACCACCAACATCATCGGCGAAGCCCAGATGCGCAAGATGCGCAAAGGCGCCTACCTGATCAATGCCGCCCGCGGCGGTCTGGTGGACGAAGAGGCGCTGATCAAAGTGCTGGACGATGGCCATCTTGCCGGGGCTGCGCTCGATACCTTCGTAACCGAACCCTTGCAGAAGGATTCGCTGTTGCGTGCCCATCCGAAACTTATTCTGACCCCGCATCTGGGTGCATCGACCTCGGAAGCGCAGCAGGCGGTCAGCACCATTCTCGCGCGGCAGATGATCGATTTCCTGAAAACCGGGGCCGTTGCCGGCTGCGTCAATTTGCCACCGCTCAGCGCCGAAGCCGCCAAGGAAGTCGGCCCGTGGATGCCCTTGATGACCGAACTGGGCAAGCTGGCCAATCGTCTAGTGCCTGCAGCAAGCAGTTTGCATATCACTTACGCCGGCCGTACCGAAGCGCTCGATACCCGCCCACTCAGCCGACTTCTGGTTGCCGCCATGCTGGGGACGGCTTCCGGGCGGGTGACGCCGGTCAATGCGCTGAGTGAAGCTGCCGCGCGCGGTCTGAAAGTCTCGGAGACGCTCGGCGGCGACGGCGATGGTTTCGACCGTCTGCTGCGCATCGAAGTCGCCGGCGAACAGGGCCGTCGCATCATCGAAGCCACCTTGCACCGCGGTCCGCGCGTGGTCCGCCTGGATGGCGTCGAACTCGACTTCGATCCGGGCGCGCATATTCTGCTGATGAAGAACGAAGACCGCCCCGGCGTCATCGGCCTGCTGGGTTCGAATCTGGGCGCAGCCGGCATCAACATCATCAATTTCTCGCTCGGCGCCACCGGCGATGGCCATGCCATTGCCGCCATCACCGTCGACCGCGAAGTGTCGCAGGCGCAAGTGGCCGGTTTACGCACCATCCCGGGCATCGTATCCCTGGAAATGTTCTGAGGCGGCCCGGATGAAAATTATTCTAGCCCGCCATGGCGAAACCCCATGGAATGCCGCCGGCCGTTATCAGGGTCAAATCGATATTCCGCTTTCGGAAACCGGCGAAGCCCAGGCTGCCAAGCTCGGCGATCGGCTGCGTGACGTGACCATTACCCGAGCCGTCAGTTCGCAACTTGTCCGTGCCCGCAGTACCGCTGAAGCGGCGCTTGGTGAAAACCGCAAACATATCCTGCGCATCGATCCACGCCTGCAGGAGATTGCCCATGGCGACTGGGAAGGGTTGCTGGCCCAGCAGATCGCCGAGCGCGATCCGGTCACCTTCCAGGCCTGGAGGGATGCGCCGCAGACCGTGCAGATGCCGCAGGGCGAGAATCTACAGCAGGTGCTGGACCGCGCCTGGGAAGGCCTTGCCGCCGCCTGCGAGGGTCTCGGTGCGGACGATACGCTGCTGATCGTCGCGCACGACGCGGTCAACCGCGTTCTGTTGTGCCGCATTCTCGGTCTGGGTCTTGACCGCCTTTGGTCGTTCCGGCAGGCGCCGACCACGCTCAATCTGCTGGAAGGCGATGATGTGGACAATCTGGCCGTGGTGCGCTTGAATGACTGCCAACACCATACGCCCCTGTTCGGCGAGGCCCTGCACCGCGCACTGTAATGAAACGCACGCTTGATCAATGGCTGCACTATCAGCTCGGCACCCATCCGCAGGCCATCGCGATGGGCTTGGAGCGTGTGCGTGCCGTGGCGGAACGCCTTGATCTGCTCCAGCTGCCGTGCCCGGTCATCACCGTGGGCGGCACCAACGGCAAGGGATCGACGGTGGCCTATATCGAAGCGATTGCACGGGCTTCGGGATACCGGACCGGTGCCTTCACCTCGCCGCATCTGCTGCGCTACAACGAGCGGATCCGCATCGATGGTACGGAGGTCTCCGATGCCGATCTGGTGCAGGTCTTCGAAGCCATCGAAGCCGCCAGGGCGGACATTGCGCTGACCTATTTCGAATTCGGCACTTTGGCGGCGCTTTATCTATTTGCCCGTGCCGGATTGGATCTGGCCATCCTTGAAGTGGGTCTGGGTGGCCGTTTGGATGCGGTCAACATCATCGATGCCGATATCGCAGTCATCACCACCGTGGATCTCGATCATCAGGCTTATCTCGGTAATGACCGTGAGGCCATCGGGTTCGAGAAGGCCGGAATCATGCGCCCCGGTCGCCCCTGCATTTTGGGCGAGAAGGATCCGCCATCTTCCGTGCTGCGTTTCGCCTATGAACACGGTGTTTACTGCATCCGCGCCTACAGTGACTATCTGATCGATCCTCTCGATTCACATTGGATCTGGCGCGAGCCCGGCTTCAGTCTGGATCTACCGTATCCGCAGCTGAAGGCGCCGGCACAGATCCAGAACGCCGCCTGCGCCATTGCAGCCTTGCGCGCCTCCAACTTGACCCTTGCCGACACGGCCTGGGCAACGGGCGTGGCGGCGACCACGGTGACCGGCCGTTTGCAGCGCTGGCGGACCGATCCAGAAGTCATTCTGGATGTCGCCCATAATCCCCAGTCGGTGGCGCAATTGGCGGCGTGGCTGAAGACTGACCCGAAACCGACTGTGGCGGTATTCAGCGCCCTGAAGGACAAGGACATTGCCGGGATGCTGGCCCAGCTCGCGCCGTTGATCGGGTTCTGGCATGTCGGTGTCATCGCCGAACCGGCGGAACGGGCTTTATCGGCAGAGGACTGGCAGGAACAGCTTTCGGCGGCATTGACGCCTGCGGATTACCGCATTCACCCCGATGTCGCCACCGCCTACGCCGCCGCACTGGCCGACAGCCGTGGCCGGCGCATCCTGGTTTTCGGCTCATTTCATACGCTCGAGGCAGTGATGCGTCTCCCGCAGCCGGAGGCAGTCGGAGTATAATTGGCGCTTCCACCGGAGGTTCACATGGAAGCACCGTTGAAACAACGCCTGATCGGCGCCATCGTTCTGGCGGCACTCGCCCTCATCTTCGTTCCGATGCTGCTCCGAAGCCCCGATGTGCGTGATCCGGACAGCGCCGATGTTTCCCTGAGTATTCCCGACGAGCCCGATGCCGACGGCATCAAGACCATCGACATTCCGCTCGATCAGCCTGCAGCTGCAAGTCCGGCAGAGTTGCCTGAATTGCCCGAGCCGGAACCGATTGCGGTCGCCGATGATGCCGCCGTAGCGGCCGGTCTCTACGCCGTGGTGATCACGGCAGCGGACGAGACCCAGGCCAAAGCTATTGCCGAAGGCCTGAAAGCCCAGAAGCTGGTGCCGCTGATCCAGAGCAATGGCCAGCGCTTCCGGATCCGAATCGGCCCCTATGACAGCCGTGATCTGGCCGAGGCCGCCCGTCTGCGCAGCACGGCGGTGGTTTCCGGTGGCACAGTGGTGGCCATGGATGCCGTAGCTCCTGGCCAAACCGGTTCCGCATCCATGCCGGTGCAGTCCGCTGCGCCCGCCCCCGCACCGGCCAAAACAGCCGATGCCGCGGTGGCAAGCGCTCCGGTTGCGGCCGTGACCAAGCCCGTAAGCGTGCCGCCACCGACCAAAGCCGCAGCGAAGCCGGAGCCTGCAAGTGACGCCAAAGGCTTCGCCGTACAGATCGGTGCGCCGGCCAGCGAACAGGCTGCCCAGTCGCTGCGTGACAAGGCGCGTGCAGCCGGATTCACCAGTTATATCCAGCCGGTCGAAACCGAAACCGGCCGGCGTTACCGTGTCCGCATCGGTCCGGAGCACAGCCGCGAGGCGGCGACGGCCCTGTTGGCAGCGGTGAAGCAAAAAACCGGTATCGACGGCTTTGTGGTCAAGCATCCCTAAAAAGGCTTTTTATGTGCGGAATACTCGGAATCGTCGGTACCACGGATGTTGCCGCGGCACTTTATGACGGACTCACGGTGCTGCAGCACCGTGGTCAGGACGCCGCCGGCATCGCTACCGTGTCCGGACAACGCATCAATCTGCACAAGGGAAACGGTCTGGTCAGTGATGTCTTCGGGCCGCAACAGATGGCGCGTTTGCGCGGACATGTCGGAATCGGCCACTGCCGATATCCGACCGCCGGCTCATCCGGCAGCGATGAAGCCCAGCCGTTCTATGCCAATGCGCCGTTCGGTCTGTCGCTGGCGCACAACGGCAATCTGACCAATACCGAAACCCTGCGCCGGGAAGTCTCCGAGCAGGATCACCGGCACATCAATACCCAGTCCGATTCCGAAGTGTTGTTGAATGTGCTGGCCCATGAATTGCTGGAGCAGGGGGCGTTGAATCCCCAGTCCGCACTGAAGGCGGTCGAGGGCGTGCACCGCAGGGTTTCCGGCGGGTATTCCGTGGTGGCGACGGTCATGGGTCTGGGGCTGCTGGCCTTCCGTGATCCGAACGGGATTCGGCCCCTGGTGCTGGGCAAACGCGAAACCCTGCTGACCGATGAATACGCAGTCGCCTCCGAATCGGTCGCACTCGATATCCTCGGGTTCACCCGCCTTCGCGACATCGCCCCGGGCGAGGCCGTGGTCATCACCGATGACGGCAAGCTGTTCACGCACCAGGCGGCGCCCGGTCGGAAACATACGCCCTGCATTTTTGAATTCGTATATTTCGCCCGTCCCGATTCGATGATGGATGATATTTCCGTTCACAAGGCGCGCATGCGCATGGGCGTCAAACTCGGCGAGAAAATCCTGCGTCTGCGGCCGGATCATGACATCGATACCGTCATTCCGATTCCGGACACCTCGCGCGACGCCGCGCTGGAAATCGCCAGTCTGCTGGGTGTGAAATACCGCGAGGGTTTCATCAAGAACCGCTACATCGGGCGCACCTTCATCATGCCCGGACAGAGCCAGCGCGTTCAGTCGGTCAAGCGCAAACTCAATCCGATTCCGCTCGAGTTCAAGGACCGGGTGGTGCTGCTGGTCGATGACTCGATTGTGCGCGGTACGACCTCGCAGCAGATCGTGCAGATGGCGCGTGAAGCCGGTGCCCGCAAGGTCTATCTGGCTTCAGCCGCGCCTCCGGTACGTTTCCCGAACGTCTACGGCATCGATATGCCGGCCGCCTCGGAGCTGGTTGCGCACGACCGTACCGAGGCCGAAATCCAGCAGCTGCTCGGCTGCGACTGGCTGATTTACCAGGATATCGCTGATCTGGAAGACGCCGTTTCCGGCCCGAAAGGGAAGGTTGCGGATTTCGACTCATCCTGCTTCACCGGGGAATACATCACCGGCATCGAACCCGGTTACTTCGAGAAGCTGGAACAGGCACGCAGCGATGCTGCGAAAGCAAAATCAGGCTGAGCCCTATGCTGTCCGATCTCCGGCTTTTGGCCTGTGCCGTGCTGAAGGCGGATTCAATCGAAACCAAACTCGCGGCCTTGGATATGCTGGCGAACGCAGCTGCATCCGGCTGGGACATCGACGTTTCGGCGCAAGGGGAGGATGTGGCAAGACCCGGTCGTCCCGAACGGCCGCTGCTGGTTCCGCCGAAATTGCTGCCCAAGCGCAGCCTGCTGCAGGAGGAAGGCCGTGCCGCGCTGCTGCATGCCATTGCCCATATCGAATTCAACGCCATTGATCTGGCCTGCGATGCGGTGCAGCGCTTTCCGGATATGCCTGCCGGGTTTTACACGGACTGGATCAGTGTAGCCGCCGACGAAGCACGGCATTTCCGCCTGTTACAGAACCGTCTTTCCGGAATGGGCTATGCCTATGGCGACTTCGCGGCCCATGACGGGCTCTGGGAAATGGCGTTGCGGACCCGTGATGACTGTCTGGCACGCATGGCGCTGGTGCCGCGCGTGCTCGAGGCGCGCGGATTGGACGTGACGCCGGGCATGATTGCGAAATTCGAACAGACCGGCGACGGCGATTCGATCGCAGTGCTGGAAATCATTTTGCGTGAGGAGGTGAGCCATGTCGCCATCGGCACGCGGTGGTTCAACTTCTGCTGTCAGGCGCGTGGCTGTGATCCGGAAACCACCTTTCTCGATCTGTTGCAGGATGTCGGCCGCGGTGCTTTGCGCGGCCCTTACAATGCCGAAGCCCGCCGGCTCGCCGGATTCACGCACGACGAAATGCGTGGCATCACGGCGCTGGCGAATAATGCAGTTTGAGGCTGTTGCCCACTGCCGCGAGGTGTGAGCTCTGGGTGTACCAATCGCCCAGCACGATCCGTTCAGCCGGCAAGCCGTCGAGCTCAAGCGCATGCCGTGCCGGACGGTGGGTATGGCCGTGGATTATCCGCTTGACGCCGTAGTGGCGCATGGTAGCCATAACCGCATCCGGTGAGACATCGGTGATGCTTTCGAGTTGCTGGGCATCTTTCAGTTCCTGCTGCCGGCTTTGACTGGCCTGCCGCGCCTGTTCGGCAAATGCGCGCCGTGCCGAAAGAGGCTGTGACAGGAAATGCTGTTGCCAAGACGGATTACGGACCTGATTGCGGAAAGCGAGATACTCGCGGTCCTCGGTGCACAGCAGATCGCCATGCATCAGCAGGGCGGGTTCACCGGCACAGGAAATGACGGCATAGTCGGGCAGCAGCTGGGCGCCGATTCGTTCGGCGAAGACCGGGCCGAGCAGGAAGTCGCGGTTGCCGCGCTGCACGAAAATCCGGGTGCCGCTGGCACTGCAGGCGGCGAGGGCCTGTTGCGTCTGCAGCGCGAGTTCGCTGTCCTCGTCATCACCGATCCAGGCTTCATAAAGATCACCGAGGATGAAGAGTGCTTCGATGCCGCGGCATTGATCTGCCAGCAGTTCCAGGAACGTGGCGGTGGTTTCCGGACGCGCCGCATCCAGATGCAGATCGGAGATGAAGATTTGACTCACGGCGCTTCCGCCGCCCGGATCTGGCGGATGATGATTGGTTTGGCCGGTGTGGCATCGCCGATACCGGAGCGTGGGCCGACTTTCACGCTGCGCATGCCGTCAATGATTTCCATGCCCTCGACGACGCGGCCGAAAACGGTATAGCCGCGGCTTCGGGCATCGGCCATCGAAGCGAAATCGAATTGCGGGTTGTCGACGACATTGATGAAAAACTGGGCGCCAGCGGAATCCGGGTCGTTGGCGCGGCGTGCCGCGGTTACCGTGCCGCGCAGATTGCGCAGGCCGTTATTCGCTTCACTGCGGATGAAGCCGCGGTCAGGTTTGAGGCGGTAGTCGGGTGTATAGGTGCCACCCTGTACCAGCAGATTTCCGATCACCCGGTGAAAAACAGTATTGTCGTAATGTCCCGTTTCAACATAGGTCATGAAGTTCCGTACCGTCAGCGGTGCTTTGTCCTCATAAAGTTCGATGACAACCTCGCCGGCATCGGTCGTAAGCACGACCTGCGGATAATCGGCCGCCGGAACTTCCAGGACGCTGCGTTCACCAGCGGCGTCGACGCCCGGTATGGCAATTTCCTGACTGACCTGCGGGGCTTGTTTTCCGCAAGCGCCGGTGAAGGCCAGCAGCGCGATGGCGACGATTCGAAAGTGGGGTTTCATGGGTCTAGTTTAAAGCATTGCGGCAATTTCGGGATTACTGATAGGTTCGTCCGTCATATTGCAGCCAGCCACTGGGATGGCGTCCTTTCGGGTCGTGATGCGTCCAATGCACGACGCCACCCTTGGTATTCCAGACATATTCGCCTTTGAAGGCGACACGGTCTCCGCGCTCAAGGCCGTCAATACGGGGTGCAAGATCGATGTTGTGCGCGATCAGCACGGTATGGCTATGGCCGGTATCGAGCAGGAAACGTTGGTGTCGACTGCCCTGGTTGTCATCGGGTAGCACTTTCACGACGCGGCCCTCGGCTTGTACCGGGACATTCTGAAGTCGTCGACTATAGGCCTCGGCGATGCCGTCAGCACCGGCACCGTCGGACATGCGGTCTGGGCTTTCGACGTTAGCGGTGATTGGGCCGGAGGACTGCGGTGAATCGGTCGCACTGTACCGGCCGAGTGCGAAAACCCCAAGTCCGAACACGGCGATAAAAAGCCATTTTTTCATGCTTCAGTCCGTGAGCGAACGGGTGAATACATGGAATTCAGTATCCCGGATCCAGCCGTGTTTCCGGTAAAGAGCCTGGGCACCGGTGTTATCGATGGCCGTTGAAAGCTCCAGAACGCTGAGCCCCAGTTTGCGGCCAAGATCCTGTGAGGCCAGCAGCAGGGCTGCGGCAACGCCGGAGCGCCGCGCTGGAGCGGCCACGAACAAATCATTGAGAATGGCGATGCGGCTGGTGTGGGTCGAGCTGAAGCTGGGATACAGCTGGCTGAAGCCGACCAAGGAGTCGCCGCGCTCGGCCACGAGAATCCAGGAATCATTGCGCGCCAGTCGCTCTTCGATGAAGTCGCGGGCGCGTTCGAGGTCGGGTGCCTGAAGATAGAACTGCCGGTAGCCGTCGAACAGCTCGGCTAATTCGCGTAAATCGGAAGGGGTGGCCATCCGCACATTCACGGTGTTCATGCCCGAACCGCCCGGAGGTACGGCCGGTGTACGGCCATTGCTGATGTTGAGGGGGGCTTTACTGCCATGCGCGGGTGTTCCGGAGCGTTGTTTTCAGCCAACACTATGCCATAAAAGCATCCGGCAGTGCCCTTGGCGGCTTCAGATAAGCCGTGCCAGGCCGTGTTTTTTAGGCAATAATGGCTGTTTGTGGCGGTCTGAGGCCGAATTAGCTTAAGCCTCGAGAAAACGACTAAATCTATTCTAGTATGTTTTACAGATGCCCTCCTTGAAGGTAATCGCGCGGGGACATGCCTTCCAGCGACATTTCTGACGGGGGCGTCTGAATCCGCTAAAATTAGGGAGATTTTTTCATTGGGCCTCCTATGACCTGCCGTACCCGCTTCGCCCCGAGTCCCACCGGCTTTCTGCACATCGGCGGCGCCCGCACCGCACTGTATTGCTATCTTGAATCACGCCGGCGCAAGGGCGTGTTCGTGCTACGCATCGAAGACACCGACCGTGAACGTTCGACGCAGGCGGCGGTCGATGCGATCCTGCATGCGATGGATTGGCTCGGTTTGGAATACAACGAGGGTCCAATCTATCAGACCGACCGGCTTGAGCGCTACAAACAGGTAGCGGAACAGCTGGTGGCCGAAGGCAAGGCCTATTACGCCTATGAAAGCAAGGATGAGCTTGAAGCCATGCGCAATGAGGCCCTGGAAAAAAATGAAAAGCCGCGTTACAACGGCGCCTACCGCGATGCCAATGCGCCGCTCCGCGACGATCCGAACCGGGTCATCCGTTTCCGCAATCCGCAGGACGGTACGGTCGCCTGGGACGACAGCATCAAGGGCCGCATTGAATTTTCAAACACGGAGCTCGATGACTTGGTGATTTTCCGTTCCGACGGTTATGCCACTTACAATTTCGCGGTCGTGGTCGACGATCTGGACATGGGCATCACCGACGTCATCCGCGGCGATGACCATGTCAACAATACGCCTCGCCAGATCAATATCTTCAGAGCCTTGGGCGACTTCATGCCGCGCTTCGCGCACATGCCGATGATTCTCGATCCGGAGGGTGCCAAGCTGTCGAAGCGGCATGGTGCGGCCAACGTCATGCAATACCGAGATGACGGCTACCTGCCGCATGCGCTGTTGAACTATCTTGTCCGTCTGGGCTGGTCGCATGGCGACCAGGAGATTTTCAGCCGTGCTGAAATGTTCGAGCTGTTCAAAATCGAGGACGTTAACGCCAAAGCCTCACGCCTGGATCCGGCCAAGCTGAACTGGATCAACCAGCATTATCTGAAAACCGATGTGCCTTCAGATGTGGCCAAACATCTGGTCTGGCATCTGCAGAACGCAGGCTATGACCTTTCCAAAGGCCCTGATCCGGCCGAGGTGGTCGTGGCGCTGCGAGACCGTGTGCATACCCTGAAAGAAATGGCTGAAAAGGCTAAATGCTGGTTCTGTCCGCTGACCGAGGCCGACATCGACGCCGCTGCAGCAGCCAAACAGCTCACTGCCGCCGTACGCGAGCCGCTCGGGGTGTTCACTGCAAAGCTGGAGGCCCTGCCGGCGTGGACGTTGAGCGGCGTGCATGAAGCATTTGCCGGAACGCTGGCGGAACTGAACCTGGCCATGGGCAAAGTCGGCCCGGCCATCCGTATCGCGGTGACCGGCTCGACCGCTTCGCCGTCGATTGACCACACTGTTTATCTCTGTGGCCGGGAAACCGCATTGGCGCGCCTGCATGCCGCCATCGGATCGCTGCCGCAATGAGCCCGGGTGCACCAGCCTGTACGCATCCGCATCATCATGTGCATGATGCCGGCGCGTATCTGGAAGCCGTCAAGGCCGTCTGTGCTGAACGTAGTCTGCGCCTGACTCCGATCCGGGAGCAGGTGCTGCGCTTGATTGCGCAGAGCGGTAAGCCGATCAAGGCCTATGATCTGCTCGAACAGATGCGTTCGGAAGTGGGTGCCAACGCGCCGCCGACCATTTACCGCGCGCTGGATTTCCTGATGGGCAACGGCTTCATCCACCGGCTGGCGTCCATCAATGCGTTCGTGGCCTGCCATCATCCGAGCATCCGCCACACGGTACCATTCCTGATCTGCGACCGCTGCCAGACAGCCATTGAGCTCGAAGATGAATCCATCGCCAGATCACTGGATGCCAAAGCACAGGCGCTTGGGTTTGCGCCGGGCGC
>JAJTGG010000009.1 GCA_021299355.1 Lysobacteraceae bacterium | reverse complement strand
CGGTACTGGCCATTGCTGAAGAACTGCAGCGAACAGGCTTCGCCGCGGATCTGGTCGCAGGCATTGTGGAAATAGGCCAGATACTGGATTTCCGGCAAAGGCAGCATGCCCAGATTGGCGAAGCCCTGGGCCAGCCCGAGAATCATGGTTTCATCGAGCAGCGTATTGAACACACGGGCGCCCTTGAAGGTTTTCTGCAAGCCCTTGGTGACGGTATAGACGCCGCCTTTCTGGGCCACGTCCTCGCCGAACAGCAGGGTTTCCGGATATTTACAGAACAGGTCATGCAAGGCGCTGTTGATCTGCAGGGCAAGGTGCCGCGATGGCAGTTTCTCCGGCAGTTTTTCCTCAGAACCGAATACGGCCAGACGCTTATCCGCGTAATCGGCACGGACCGCCTCGGCCATGACCGCCTCCGGATGGAACGGCGCCAGCGGCGCAATCACTTCCTCGAGGGTTTCCAGCTTGGGGCGTTTATCCGCATCTTCAGCCGCAGCAAAACACTGGCGCCGGGTGGCTTCGTAAAGTTCGAGCACTTCCGGCTTCGACATCAACCCCGATTGCAGAGCGATCTCGGCCGAACGCAGCAGCGGATCAGTGGCTTCAACCGCCATCAGCTCTTCGAACGAACGCCATTCGATTTCGAAATCGGTACCGGCATGACCCATGATGCGGGTCGTGCGCAGATGCAGGAATGTCGGACGCCGAGTCTGACGGCAATGATTCACGGCACATTGGATCTGACCGTAACCTTCGGCGATATCCAGGCCATCGGCATAGAAATAATCCAATCCGTCCCGGCTGCGGAAGGCATTGTTGATCCAGCCGGTCGGTGTTTTCACTGAAATGCCGATGCCGTTGTCTTCGCAGACATACAGCACCGGTGCCGGGAGCTTCTGATAGGCCGTCCACTGCGCGGTGTTGAAGGCCGTTTGTGCCGTGGCATGATTGCTGGAGGCATCACCGAACGAGCAGATCACGATGGAATCATCCGGAATCGGCGACTCATGGCCGATGCGTTTGGCCTGCTCCACCGCGATAGCGGTACCGAGCGCTTTCGGCAGATGCGAAGCGATGGTCGATGTTTGCGGAAGCACCCATAAGGGTTTGCTGCCCCAGACTTTATGCCGACCGCCGGAAATCGGATCATCCTTGCTGGCGGCGAAACTCAGGGCTGAGTCCATGATCGGATCCATACCCGGCAGCTTGCGGAAACGCTCGACCATGAAGCCGCCGCTGCGGTAATGCAGGAACGCCGGATCGGTGTGGCGCGTCAGCCGGGCGACCATGGCATTGCCTTCATGCCCGCTGGACCCAATGGTGTAGAACACTTTCTGCTGCACCCGCAATACGCGGGCCATTAGATCGAGATGGCGCGAAATCAGCTGGGAGCGGAACAGCTCATCGAAATCTCTGGCGCTGCAGGCGCTGCCATCCAGAATCGGCTCTTCGGGGGCTGGCTTGGCAAACACCTCGCCCTGCCAGTTCTGCACGAAGGCGATGAAATTATCATCGCAGACCTTGGCGCGGTTGACATCTTTCTGACGGGCAGGAATCAGGGCGGCGTTCATGCAAAATCCTTCTTGCGTATTACATTCAGAACGCGTTGATACCGGTCAGTTCGCGACCGATGACCAGCTGATGCACGGTTTCGGTACCTTCATAAGTGATGACTGATTCCAGATTCAAGGCATGACGGATCGGACAGTATTCGGTGGTGATGCCGGCACCGCCAAGGATATCGCGGGCTTCGCGGGCGATGTCGAGCGCCATGCGGCAGTTGTTCCACTTGGCCAAGGACACCTGCGAAGGCTGCATATTGCCGGCATCTTTCAGTCGGCCGAGCTGCAGGCTGAGCAGCTGGGCCATGGTGATACGCCGGGCCATCTCGGCCAACTTAATCTGGATAGCCTGATTGGCGGCCAGCGGGCGATTGAACAGAATGCGGGTTTTAGTGTATTCGACCACTTCGGTCAAGCAAGCCTGAGCGGCGCCAATCGGGCCCCAGGTGATGCCGTAACGGGCCTGGGTCAGGCAGCCCAGCGGGCCTTTCAGGCCTTTCACGTTCGGCAGGCGCTGGCTGTCGGGGATGCGCACATTGTCGAAGAACAGGCCTGAGGTAACCGAAGCCCGCAGGCTCATTTTGTGCTTGATTTCCTGGGCCACGAAGCCCGGCGTTCCTTTTTCCACGATGAAGCCCTGGATACCCTCTTCCGTCATCGCCCAGACGATCGCGATATCGGCCAGATTGCCGTTGGTAATCCACATCTTGGCACCATTGATGACCCAATCACCGCCATCTTTCTTGGCATGGGTTTTCATGTTGGCCGGATCCGAGCCGCCGTGCGGTTCGGTCAGGCCGAAGCAGCCGATGATTTCACCCCGCGCCATGCCCGGAAGATATTTACGGCGCTGCTCTTCCGAGCCATAGGCATAAATGGGATACATGCACAGCGAGCTCTGCACCGAGACGAAACTGCGGATACCCGAATCACCACGTTCCAGTTCCTGGCAGATCAGCCCATAGCTGACGCCATTGAGGCCCGCACAACCGTATTCTTCCGGCAGAGAGGAACCGAGCAGACCCATGGCAGCAATTTCAGGTACCAGCTCTTTCGGGAAGCGACCCTGGTCGAAGGCATCGCCGATGATCGGAATCACTTTTTCGTCGGTGAAACGCGCCACGGCATCCTGGATCATGCATTCTTCTTCGGTGAGCATGGAACGGATGTCGAACAGGTCGGTCGGGGTCAGGGCCATGGGGGGGGTTCCTCGTCAAAAATCAGACCGCTATTTTACCCCATATTCCCCCCCTAAATTGTGCCAAAATGGGGCCATTCACTGCGTTTTCACGGAGCCCTGCATGCTGAAGTCCTTGATCGCCCCGATTGTTGCCTATTTCTCAAAGCTACGCTTTCCTACACTGTTCAAAATCTTCCTTGTTGTATTTGTGCTTGACTTGGTTTCACCGGATTTTCTATTACCTTTGATTCCATTCGATGAAATCCTACTGGGCCTTGGAACAGCGCTTCTGGCAAGCTGGAAAAAGCGCAAAGACTCGGAGCCGCCTGCGGAATGAACCTGATTGACAGCCATTGTCATCTGGATGTGGCTGATTTTGACGGCGACCTTCAGGAAACCTTGGCCCGTGCGCAGCAGGCTGGCGTTGGCCGCTTCATCGTCCCGGCCATTTCCGAGGCCGGATGGCCGCACTTGGCCGACCTTGCTGCCAAGCACCGGGACTTACACCCCGCCTATGGCCTGCATCCCATGTTTCTGGCCGAACACACCGATACCCATCTCGATGCCCTGCCCGACTGGCTGAAACGCCCGGAGTGCGTGGCTGTGGGTGAATGCGGCCTGGACTTTTTCGTGCCCGGTCTGGATGGCAGGCGACAGGAAGTCATCTTCGTGGAGCATCTGCGTCTGGCGGCAATACATAACAAAGCGCTCATCATTCATGCCCGCAAAGCTACGGAACAGGTCATTCAACTTTTGCGCCAACACGGTCCATTACGCGGCGTCATCCACAGTTACTCGGGCAGTCTGGAGCAGGCGCGCCAATTAACGGCCATGGACTTTCTGCTGGGTATCGGCGGCCCCATCACTTATCCGCGCAGCACGCGTCTGCGCGCCATTGTGCAGGAAATCCCACTGCAATTCCTGCTGCTGGAAACCGATTCGCCCGACCAACCCATGTCCGGCGAACAGGGAAAACGCAACGAGCCGTCGAAATTGGTCCGTGTGGCCGAGGCCGTTGCCGAAATCCGCGGCATGTCGGTGGCTGAAGTGGCGGGGCAGACCGGGCTTAATGCCAAGCGCCTATTTGGACTTGCGGCCTAACAGCAATTCGATGGCTTTGGCGGCAGCAGCAAATGCAAAAGCCCCCGTTACATGCGTAGCGGCACCTAGTCCATCGCCACAATCAAGTTTGAAACCACCCTCGGGATCGGTGGCCGGACGAATACCACAGACCGTGCCGTCAGCCTGCGGGTATTGAACGTTCTCGAGTGAATACACCGCCGGAATGCTGAAATAGCGGTCTTTATTCTTCGGGAAATTGAATTCGGTCCGCAATTTGCGACGGATCAAGGCCAGCAGGGCATCCTGCTCAGTCCTTGCAAGGTCGCGGACGCGGACCTGTGTGGGATCGGTGCGGCCGCCTGCGGCGCCGACCACGATCAACTTCTGCTTGCGCCGACGGCACCAGGCAATCAGCTCGACCTTGACCCGGAAGGCATCACAGGCATCAATGACCAGATCGAACGGATCCGCCAATAGTTCGGCCATGTTGGCTGGCGTCACGAATGTGGCAACGGCGTTGATATGAAGCTCAGGATTGATGGCCAGGCAGCGCTCGCGCATCACATCGACCTTATTGCGGCCGAAGTTGCCGTCCAACGCATGCATTTGCCGGTTACTGTTGGACACGCAGATATCATCGGCATCGAACAGAGTCATGCGGCCTATTCCGGAACGGGCCAGCGCCTCGACCAGCCAAGAGCCGACACCGCCGATGCCGATGACCGCGACATGGGCCGCGCCAAGACGCTGCAGCGCGCCTTTTCCATACAGCCGTTCGACCCCGGCGAAGCGTTCATATTGGGTATTCATTGCACTATTGTAATGCCTTCGCGCTATCCTTTAGTATGACGAAATCATTTCTCGGAGAATCCGGCATGAACAAACCCCTGCAATTCCTGATCGTCCTGCTGGTCGGCCTGATCATGGGCGCTGTCTGTACCAGCATCGCCATCGAAGCACTGCGCAAAGGCACTGAATTCTCCCGCGGCGTCATGGCCGTCCAGGCCGCGCACGCGATGGCCCTCAACAAGCTGGCCAAAGACAATCGCTGCAGTGCTCCGGATATCCAGAAAGAGCTGCTGCCGATGCGGATTATCGCCGCAGATATCGAGCCTGCTTTCAAATCCCTGGCCGAACAAGACCAGCAATTCGTCCGCTATGCCGCCGATTTGCGTCGGGTACTGGACCTGCAGCTGGCCAAGGGCATCGACAACTGTGCCGACCTCGCAACCGGGATCAGCTCAATCAAACAAAGCTGCGATAATTGCCACCGGGATTACAAGTGATGACGGCGGAACTCCAGCAGATTCTCTACATCGTTTCAGCCGCGCTGATCATCATCGGCCTGCTTGGGGTTTTCCTGCCGGTTCTGCCGGGCATACCGCTGGCCTTCGTGGGCATGGTGCTGGCGGCCTGGGTGGGCGGATTCAAGGAGATATCGGTCCTGGTGCTGATCCTGCTGGGCTTATTGACGGCGGCCTCGGTCGCCATTGACTTCCTGGCCAGCGCGCTCGGTGCGAAACGTGCCGGCGCCAGCAAGATGGCCATACTCGGCGCCGGTCTGGGCAGCCTGTTCGGCATGATTTTTTTCAACCTGCCCGGACTCATTCTCGGTCCTTTCGTGGGCGTCATGGCGGTGGAAACCGCGCAGGGCAAGAGCATGCGCGAAGCCGGCAAAATCGGATTCGCCACCTGGATCGGCATGGCCGTCGGTGTGGCGCTGAAAGTCGGATTGGCTTTCGCGATGATGGGTATCTTTCTGTTCGCGTTGTGGTACTGAATCAATGACTTCGCAGGTTAGTGGAGAAGGACTTTGCCGCAATTAGCCCGATGATCACACCGGAAAGCAAATGTATGGGCACCAGCATCATCATCAATGGAAATCCGACGAGGAAAAAGATGATGTACACCAAAGGAACAGCAACGATGGCCGCAGTAATGATGGAAATCAGAAGATTTCGCCAATAATAGCCAAGCGCGAATACGGGGATGTCGAAGCGACCGAATTCTTGAGATAGCGCAAGACACCGGCGCAAAAAACGCCATTGCCAGGGAAACGAAAGCAATGTACTCAATAATGCGCCGCACACATAAAGCATGAACACGGTTTCGCGTGAGACGCTAGCAAATGAAACCGGCTTCCCGGGCGGCAGATAGGCCATCAATGCGGCCGTCACAACAATCAAGAGAAGATTGACCAGCACGTAAAGCGGCGCGAAATCGCGCCAGGCTTGCCAGCGTGCCGGATCCGTATTCAGGCCCATTCGGTCAACCCTTCGGACTCATACAGCGCCTTCCAGCTCGGGCGGGCTTTCATCAGAGCCGCCAACTTGGCAAGTGCCGGATAGTCCAAAGCCGTTTTCGGCATGTTGCGTGACCAGCGCATCAGCATCACCAGCATGAAATCGGCTACGGACGCGCTTTCACCCAACAGATAAGGCCCGTTCTTGGCCAGATGCGCATCGAGATTGGCGAAAACCGCATGGATACGGGCCTCAGCCGTAGCTTTCCCGGCCTCGGCATGGTCTTCACCGGCGGCTTCGCTCGGATACCACCAGAGCCGGAACGGCGGCTGCAGGGTGTTGGCCAGATGGAACATCCATTGCAGGAGTTCGCCGCGCTTGGCACTTCCTAGAGGCGGAATCAGGCCAGATTCCGGCTTTGCCTCGGCCAGAAGCACGGCCATGGCAGCGGCCTCGCACATCGGTTTTCCGTCAATCAGCAAAGTCGGCACCACGCCACTCGGATTGAGTGCGAGATACGCCGGAGTCTTGTGTTCGCGCGCCGCGATGTCGAGCTTGACCAGCTGATGCGGCAGTTCAAGATCAATCAGCAGCCAATGCACGACAAGACTGGCGGCGCCGGGTGCGTAATAGAGTGTGTACATGTCAGTCTCCCGGTCAGGTGCCGTGACGGGCACGGTAATCGGCAAGGAAGCGTTCGATGCGGTCGAGCGCTTCGGTCATTTCATCGGTATTGGGCAGGAACACGACGCGTACATGATCGTGATTCGGCCAGTTGAATCCGGTGCCTTGCACCAGCAGCACTTTTTCCTGCTCCAGCAGCTCGGTGATGAATTTCTGGTCATCGGCTATAGGGTACACCGCCGGGTCGAATTTCGGGAACAGATACAGTGCGCCTTTGGGTTTCACGCAGCTCACCCCGGGGATGGCCGTCAAGCGCTGCCAGGCCAGATCGCGCTGCCGGGTCAATCGCCCATCCGCGGCCACTAGCTGTGCGATGCTCTGCGTGCCGCCCAGTGCGGTCTGGATGGCATACTGCGCCGGCACGTTGGCACACAGCCGCATCGAGGTGACAATATTGAGGCCGTCAATGTAATCCATGGCATATTCGCGTGCGCCGCTCAGGATCATCCAGCCGGCACGGTAACCGCAGGCTCGGTAATTTTTGGAAAGTCCGCCGAAACTGATGCAGAACACGTCTTCGGACAAGGAAGCCAAGGCGGTATGGGTTTCGCCGTCGTACAGGGTCTTGTCGTAGATTTCATCGGCGAATACCAGCAGCTGGTGTTCGCGGGCGATTTGCAGCAGCGCTTCCAGCATCGGTTCGGGATAGACGGCACCGGTTGGGTTATTGGGATTGATGACTACCAGCGCCTTGGTATTGGGCGTGATGCGCGCGCGCAGATCGGCAAGATCTGGTTGCCAGTCGGCGGCTTCATCGCACAGATAATGCACTGGTTTGCCACCAGACAGGGAGACCGCCGCCGTCCATAGCGGGTAATCCGGTGCCGGAACCAGCACTTCATCGTGATCATCCAGAAGCGCATTCATGGCCAGCAGAATCAGTTCGGACACGCCGTTGCCGATGTAGATGTCTTCCAGGCCGACACCATGGATGCCGCAGTCCTGGGCATAGTTCATCACCGCCTTACGCGCGGAATAGATCCCCTTGGAATCGCTGTAGCCACCGGCGCGGCTGAGATTGCCGATGACATCGCGGACGATGTCATCCGGCGGGTTGAACCCGAATACGGCTAGATTGCCAATGTTCAGTTTGATGATACTATGACCCTGATCTTCGAGCTCTTTCGCACGCTCCAGGGCAGGGCCGCGGATTTCATAACAGACCTGTTCGAGCTTTCGGGATTTTTTCAGGTTTTTCATGCTTAACTCGGCATCAATACCCCGTAATAATACCGCAAGGCATACACCATCATCACGTCCCTGACCTTAAGATGAAAGCCCAAATGGAGTGAATCATGTCGAAATTCCCGCTTCTGGGCCTTCTCTTGTGGAGCAGCAGCCTGATGGCCATCGAACAGCCCCGTTATAGCGTGCTGAAGGACTACGGCGGCGGCATTGAAATCCGCCAGTACGATGCCTACATCATCGCCGAAACCGAAATCAAGGCAGCCGACGCCGAGCAGGCCGGGAATCTGGCCTTCCAGCGGCTCGGCGGTTATATCTTCGGCGGCAACCGCACGAAACAGTCCATCGCGATGACCGCCCCCGTGAGCCAGGCCAAAAGCGAAAAAATCGAAATGACCGCCCCGGTAAGCCAGACACTGAAGACCGACGGTGTCTGGTTGGTTTCGTTTGTGATGCCCCAAAGTTACACGCTGGCTACTTTGCCGGTACCGAACGACCCTTCGGTTTATTTCAAAACCGTTCCCGCCCGCAAAGTCCTGGCCATCCGGTTCTCGGGGCGCTGGACCGAACAGAGCTTCGCACAGCATCAAGCAGAGCTGCTGGCTGCCGTCAAGAAAAATGCCTTGAAAAGCATCGGCAACACCTGGACGGCACGCTATGATCCACCCTTCATGCCGGGATTCATGCGCCGCAATGAAGTGATGATTGAACTGCGCTGATTATTCCAGTACCACCGGAATCTTGCCGATACGGGCCTGCCAGAGTTTCGGGCCGGTGTCATGGACTGACTCGCCGGTACTGTCCACCGCGACAGTAACCGGCATGTCCTTGACCGTGAATTCGTAAATCGCTTCCATGCCCAGATCCTCGAAGCCGACCACTTTCGAAGCTTTGATGGCTTTTGACACCAAATAAGCGGCGCCGCCGACGGCCATCAGATACACCGATTTATGCTTCTTGATGGCCTCGATGGCCGCCGGGCCACGTTCGGATTTGCCGATCATGCCGATCATGCCGGTCTGTGCCAATACCTGCTCGGTGAATTTGTCCATGCGGGTGGCCGTGGTCGGGCCGGCCGGGCCGACTACTTCATCGCGCACCGGATCGACCGGACCGACGTAATAAATCATTTTCCCGGTGAAATCGACCGGCAATTTTTCGCCCCGGTTGAGCATTTCCACCATGCGCTTGTGCGCGGCATCACGGCCGGTGTACATCTTGCCGCTGAGTAGCAGGGTTTCACCGGGCTTCCAGGTCGCAGTTTCGGCCGGAGTCAGCGTATCGAGATTGACCGGGCGCGACTGCTTGAAATCCAGGGCCAATTGCGGCCAATCAGCCAAGGACGGCGGATCCAGACTGACGGGGCCGCTGCCATCCAGAGTGAAATGGGCATGGCGGGTCGCGGCACAGTTGGGAATCAAGGCCACCGGAAGATTAGCGGCATGCGTCGGGAAATCCTTCACTTTGACATCCAGCACTGTGGTCAGACCGCCGAGCCCCTGTGCGCCGATACCGAGCGCATTCACCTTCTCGAACAGCTCCAGACGCAGCTCTTCGGCCCTGTTGGCCGGCCCGCGTGCTTTCAGGTCATTGATATCAATCGGTTCCATCAGGGCCTCTTTGGCCAGCAGCATGGCTTTTTCGGCCGTGCCGCCGATGCCGATGCCAAGCATGCCCGGCGGACACCAGCCGGCACCCATGGTCGGGACCGTTTTGATCACCCAGTCAACGATGGAATCGGATGGATTGAGCATGGCGAATTTCGACTTTGCTTCCGAACCGCCGCCCTTGGCCGCCACGATGACATCGACCGTGGCGCCCGGCACCACCTTCATGTTGACCACGGCCGGGGTATTGTCCTTGGTGTTGATGCGCTTGCCGGCCGGATCGGCCAACACCGAGGCCCGCAGTTTGTTATCCGGGTGATTATAGGCGCGGCGAACGCCTTCATTGACCATGTCCTCGACCGACATCGTCGCGTCCCAACACACATCCATGCCGATATCCAGAAACACGGTGACGATGCCGGTGTCCTGGCACAAGGGCCGGTGGCCCTCGGCGCTCATCCGCGAATTGATCAGGATCTGCGCCATCGCATCCTTGGCTGCCGGTGATTCCTCGCGCGCATAGGCCGCGGCCAGATTGGTGATGTAATCGACCGGATGGTAATAGGAAATGTACTGCAGGGCATCGGCGATGCTTTCGATGAAATCGGATTGCTTGATAACGGCCATGACGGTTCTCCTCAGGCCGTTATTATAAAACCGCGTCGGCAGAAGCGATACCGGATTATTTCGCCGCCAGTGCCGCCTGCATGTAGGCTCTGGCCTCGGCCGCCAGATCATCATGGTCGAGCGCGTATTGGATGGTGGCCTCGATCAGACCGATACGGGTACCGCAGTCGAAACGACGCCCCTCGAACTGGTAAGCCAGCACTTTTTCCTGTTTGAGCAGCCCGGCAATGGCATCGGTCAGCTGGATCTCCCCGCCCGTGCCCGTGCGTGTTTTTTCGAGAATGGGGAAAATTGCCCCGCTGAGCACGTAACGGCCGACCACAGCCAGATTGCTGGGAGCAATCTCCGGCTTGGGCTTCTCGACGATCTGTTCGATGGCGCCGAACCGGCCGGTAAATTTCGGGGCCGACACAATGCCGTAACTCGAGGTTTGTTCCTGAGGCACCTGCTGTACGGAAATGACACTGGCATTCTCCTTGCCGGCAAGATCGACCATCTGGCCCAATGCCCCCCTGCCCTTGCTCCATATCAGGTCATCGGGAAGCAGGACGGCGAAAGGCTCGTTGCCGATGACCGGCTTCGCGCACAGGACGGCGTGGCCGAGCCCCAGTGCTTCGGTTTGGGTGACGAAAACACAGCGCACATGCTTTGGCAGAACGTCACGGATCATCGCCAGCAGTTCAGACTTGCCGGCTTTTTCCAGTTTCTGTTCAAGCTCATAGGCTTTGTCGAAATAATCGGCAACGGCATGCTTATAGCGGTTGGTGACGAACACCAGCGTGTCGATACCGGCCTCGATGGCTTCATCGACCGCGTACTGGATCAGCGGCTTGTCGACCACCGGAAGCATTTCCTTGGGCACCGTCTTGGTGGCTGGCAGAAACCGGGTACCGAGTCCGGCGACCGGAAATACCGCTTTCTTCACTTGGAATGTCATAGATCGTCCTTGTTCATGATCCCAACAGGTTGAGCAGCGGCTTCACGCTGCCCCAATGCTTGCAGCTCGGACACTGCCAATGGTGGGCTCGTGCACCGAAACCGCAGTTGACGCAACGGTAGTTGGCGGAACGCACCAGCAGCTGGTCGGTAATCTGCTTGAGTGTTTTCAGGGTTTCGACCGGCTCGTCTCCGGGATTGGCGACGGCTTTTTCGAGCAGGACCGCTTCGCCACGGACAGAGGGGCGCTGCAGCAGCTGTTTGGCCAGGAATTCCTGTGCGGCCATCGGACCTTCATCGCGCTCGATGAGATCGGTCAGTGCCAGCAACGGCGTGACACCGGCATACTGCTCGATGACCTCCTGCAGAAAACCCCGGGCCCGCATCAATTCGGCACGGCGTTCGTAGCACTCCATCAGCTGCGGGAGTATTTCAGGCAGATAGTCGACGTCATGACGCGCAACACGCTCGAAAGCACGGATGGCGCCGGCATCGTTGTTTTCCAGAAGATCGAGCCTTCCTTCGATCATACCGGCACGGACGCATTGGGAGTCTGATGAATATGCCGCCGCGATGCGGTCGCGGGCCGCCTTGAGGTTGCCCTCATGCAAGCGCTTCTCGGCCAATTCGCAATGATAGTGGGCAATGCTCTCGCCCATGACTTCGCCGGTGATCTGCTCGTATTTCAGCGCATACACAATCGCCTGTTGCCAATCCCGTTCGGATTGATAGATCGCGATCAGCTGCCGAAGTGCTTTCGGGGCATGCACGCCCATCTGCACCAGATCATTGAACAGGGTTTCGGCACGGTCAAGCAGACCGGCGCGCATATAATCTTCGCCCAGCTCAAGCACGGCACGGGTTTTCTGTTCTTCGCTGAGGCCGGTGCGCGCCACCAGATTCTGGTGCAGGCGGATGGCGCGGTCGACCTCGCCCCTGCGCCGAAACAGATGGCCCAGGGCAAACTGGGTCTCGACGGTTTCTTTGTCGACTTCAGCAATCTGGAGGAATATTTCGAGTGCCTTGTCCTGCTGTTCATTCAGCAGATAATTCAGGCCGCGGAAGTAGGTATTGGACAGGCGCGATATCTTGGCACCGCCCTTGATTTCACCGCCCCTTCGGCCGAGCAGCCAGCCGATGGCAATGGCCGCCGGAATCAGCAACAACCAGGCGACATTGGTCATCATGCGGAATTACCGCCTTCGGAAGCCGCTTTGACGGGTTTCGGCAAAGAACGCTTGTCAGTCAGCAGACTGATACTGGCCAAAGCGCCGCCGATGACCGCTCCGGCAAGCACACAGAGAAGAAGCGCGAGGCCGAGATGGGCCTGATAGCGCACGAAGAACAGATCGATGGATATGGTCTGCTGGTTGAGTGCACCGAGCGTGATGCCCGCCAGCACGAACAACAGGGCAATAATGGCTTTGAGCGCGCGCATATCCGTCTCCGTTCCGATTCCTGAAGCTTAACCGAAAAGGCCGGTGGATTTAAGTGTGCGGCTGGATTTCGGTGACGTTGTTGACGCGGTCACGCAATTCCTTGCCCGGCTTGAAATGGGGCACGTGCTTGCCGCTGAGTTCGACCGCTTCGCCGGTCTTCGGGTTTCGGCCGGTACGGGCCGGACGGTAATGCAGCGAGAAACTGCCGAAGCCGCGGATTTCGATGCGTTTGCCCTCGGACAGCGAGGAACTCATCATTTCCAGAATGGTCTTGACCGCGAGGTCGACATCGTCCGCTTTCAGATGCGGCTGCTGCTTGGACAGGAATTCAATGAGCTCGGACTTGGTCATATTGGGATACCCGGTAAAATCCGGTCCGGCGTCATGCCGGACCGGATGGTGCTTGATTAGTCGCCTTTACCCATCTGTTCGCGCAGCAGCGCGCCCAGCTTGGTGGTACCGCTGGAGGCATCGGCCTTGTTCACTTCGGCCAGGCTTTCCTGCAGTTCGGCTTCGTCTTTGGCGCGGATCGACAGTTGCATGACACGGCCTTTGCGGTCGTTGCCGATGTACTTGGCTTCGATCACATCGCCCACTTTCAGATGCTGACTGGCGTCTTCGATGCGCTCTTTGGCGATGTCGTTGGCTTTGACATAACCTTCGAGACCGCCTTCGAGATCGATCACAGCGCCCTTGGCGTCGACTTCCTTCACGGTGCCCTTGACGATGGCGCCCTTCTGGGTGTTCGCGGTGAACTGGCCCATCGGATCCTGTTCCAGCTGCTTGACGCCCAGGGAGATCCGCTCGCGTTCCGGATCGACCGCCAGAACAACGGCTTCCAGATTGTCGCCTTTCTTTAGTTCACGTACGGCTTCTTCGCCGGTCGAGTTCCAGGAGATGTCGGACAGGTGGATCAGGCCGTCGATGCCGCCGTCCAGACCGATGAACACGCCGAAATCGGTGATTGACTTGATCTGGCCGGAGACTTTGTCGCCCTTCTTGAAGATGGCGGCGAAGGCTTCCCACGGATTGGAAACGCACTGCTTGATGCCGAGCGAAATGCGGCGGCGTTCAGCGTCGACGTCGAGAACCATGACTTCGACGTCATCGCCCAGCTGGACGACCTTGCTCGGATTGACATTCTTGTTGGTCCAGTCCATTTCGGACACGTGCACCAGCCCTTCCACGCCCGGTTCGATTTCGACGAACGCGCCGTAATCAGTGACGTTGGAGACCTTGCCGAAGGCACGGGTGTTGGCCGGGTAGCGGCGCGCGATGTTTTCCCATGGATCTTCACCCAGCTGCTTGAGGCCGAGCGAAACGCGGTTGCGTTCGCGGTCGTACTTGAGCACGCGGACCTGCAGTTCGTCGCCGACGTTGACCACTTCGGACGGATGACGGACGCGTTTCCAGGCCATGTCGGTGATGTGCAGCAGGCCGTCGACGCCGCCGAGATCGACGAATGCGCCGTAATCGGTGAGGTTCTTGACCACGCCGGTGACGATGGTACCTTCGGTCAGGCGCTCCAGCATCTGCTCGCGTTCGGCGCTGTTTTCGGTTTCAACCACGGCACGGCGCGAAACAACGACATTGTTGCGCTTGCGGTCGAGTTTGATGATCTTGAATTCCAGTTCCTTGCCTTCAAGGTAACCCGGGTCGCGCACGGGGCGCACATCCACCAGGGAGCCAGGCAGGAAGGCGCGCACTTCGCGGATATCGACAGTGAAGCCGCCTTTGACTTTGCCGCTGATACGGCCGGTGACGATTTCGCCGGCGTCCATCACGGTTTCCAATTCGTCCCAGACCAGCGCTTTTTTCGCCTTGTCACGGGAAAGGATAGTTTCGCCGAAACCGTTCTCAACGGCTTCCAGAGCGACCTTGACGATATCGCCCACGGCGACTTCGATTTCGCCCTGCTCATTGCGGAACTGATTGATGTCGATGACACCTTCCGACTTCAGGCCGACGTTGACGACGACGACGTCGGTGCGGATTTCTTCCACGGTGCCGGTAACGATGGCGCCGGATTTCAGGTTGTTAAGGGATGTTTGGCTTTGCTCAAACAGTTCTGCAAATGATTCGGTCATGATTAACTCTCAAGTTGATGAACAGGTTGCCGGACAAGGCAACCCACCTGCTGTGTGCGGATGCACGTTGAAAATCCCTGCCGAGGCAGGGGCCTGTTCTATTGTTATGGAATCGGAAACCCGCTTACGAGCGGTAATGTGACGGCAGAACGGAAAGAATCTGATCGATGACCGAGGTAATCGGCATTGAGGTCGAGTCGATGATGATGGCATCATCGGCCGGCTTCAACGGCGCCACCGCTCGGTTCGCATCACGTTCATCACGGGCCACGATTTCGTGCAATAGGTCGCCAAGTTTAACAGAAACTCCTTTTTCCATCAACTGCTTATACCGCCTCTGGGCACGCTCCATAGGGCTGGCGGTCAAAAAGAACTTGTACGGGGCATCGGGAAAGATGACCGTACCCATATCGCGGCCATCAGCAACCAGGCCCGGCGGAACCCGAAAGCTTCGCTGCAGCAGGACCAAGGCTGCGCGGACCTCGGGTTGAGCCGCCAGCGCCGAGGCCATGGACCCGGCCAATTCCGAACGAATATCGTCCGTTGCTTCTTTACCATTGACAATAATTTTAGGCTCTTCAGTAGCTTGAGTAACAAACTTAATGTCTGTTCGAACTGCGCAAGCCGCCAATTGTTCTGGCTCATCCAGGCCGATGCCTTCCCAGGCTGCGGCAATACCGACCGCCCGATACAAGGCGCCGGAATCCAAATAGGCCCATCCCAAGGCCTGAGCCACCAGCCGGCTGACCGTGCCCTTGCCGGCTCCGGCCGGGCCGTCGATGGTCACCACGGGGACTGAATTGTGCGGCATGGGCTCTCCGGAAGGCACGGGCGCTTAAGCCCTCATTCAAGAATCATACCCGCTGAACGCGCCAAATCGACGAATCCGGGGAAGGAAGTAGCCACATTCTCGCAATCATGGATCAGGGTCTGACCGGATGCGCATTGTGCCGCGACCGCAAAACTCATGGCAATCCGGTGGTCGTCATGGCTATCGATGCTGGCACCATGCAGGGCACCTCCGGTGATGGTGACGCTCTCCGGGGTTTCTTCCACCGCAACCCCCATGGCACGCAGGCCTGCCACCATGCTGGCAATCCGGTCCGATTCCTTGATCCGCAACTCGCCCAAGCCGCGGGCATGGGTGGTGCCTTCGGCCAAAGCGGCGGCCACGAAGAATATCGGGCATTCGTCGATCATGTCGGGCACCAGGCTTTCGGGCAGTTCGATCGCTTTCAAGGCCGAATGAACAATGTGAAGATCGGCCACCGGCTCCCCACCCTGCTCGCGCTCATTGAACACCTCGATCCGTCCGCCCATCAGACGGAGGGCCTGCAGTATGCCGGTGCGGCGTGGATTGATGCCAATGTTCTCCAGCATGATGTCGGAACCCGGAATCAGGAGTGCTGCGGTGATGAAAAAGGCCGCAGACGAAATATCACCCGGAATCCGTATATCACCGGCCTGCAGACGGCCAGCTCCCCGGATCCGTACACGACCGGGACTGTAATCAATCGGCCAACCGAGCGACTTCAACATCGCCTCGGTGTAATCGCGGGTCGGCCGGGGTTCGGTAATGACCGACTCACCCTCGGCATACATCGCCGCCAGCAACAAGGCGGATTTGACCTGGGCACTGGCCACGCCGGTATCGATTTCTACTGGCCTGAGATGCTGCCCGCCATGGATATGCAATGGTGCGTAATTGCCCTCACGTGCGGATATCCGGCCGCCGAGCGCTTGCAGTTTACTGATGACCCGCGCCATCGGTCGCTGCGACAGGGAAGCATCCCCGGTAAGGACGCTGTCAAAGGCTTGGGCGCACAAAAGGCCTGACAACAGACGCATACCGGTACCGGCGTTTCCACAATCGAGCGGCGAAGCACTGGCGTGTAGGCCATGCAGGCCGACGCCATGGATGACACGGGATTGCGCATCTGGAATTTCGATGCGGACACCGAGTTGGCTGAAAATTCGGGCCGTGGCGCGGGTGTCCTCGCCTTCCAAAAAGCCGCTGACCCGGGTAACACCCTCGGCCAGCGCGCCAAACATGATGGCCCGGTGCGAGATCGATTTGTCGCCCGGAACCCGGAAACTGCCTTGAAGGCCTGCTGAGCGTGCCGCCTTCCAGACCAGACTCATGAAATCACCGCCTTCAGACCCGCAAGCAGGCGTTCGTTTTCGGATCGGGTCGCAACCGTAATCCGCAGATACTCTCCCAGGCCATATCCCGCCATCGGGCGAACGATGGCACCGCGTTCGAACAACGCATTTTCAATGGCAGGCGTTTCCGGACCGCAATGGGCCAACAGAAAATTAGTCTGCGAAGGAAGGACCTGCACCCCCATGGACCGCACCGCTGCTGCCAGCCACTCGCGCTCCTGCTGTGTCCGTGTAACCACGTCCTGCAGGTGGGCTGCATCTGCGAGGGCTACTTGCGCCGCAACCAGGCCCAGGCCATTGACATTGAATGATTCCCTGATGGGTTCCAATAATGCCAACAAGGACGGTTCGGCAACGATATAACCGACACGAAGTCCGGCCAAGCCATACGCTTTGGAAAAAGTCCGAGCCACAATCAGGTTCGGAAAGCGCGCACCTAAATCCAAGGCGCTGCTCAGCGCCGGATCGGAGACATATTCGATATAGGCTTCATCGACCAATACCATCACCTGCGGCGGTACGCGGATCAGAAAATCGATCATCTGCCGGCTGTCAAACCAGGTTCCGGTCGGATTATTCGGATTGGCGAAGCAGATCAACTTGGTCCGTGGCGTGATCGACGCGGCCAAAGCGTCGAGATCATGGCCAAGCGGCATGTCGTGGTCTGCCGGAAACGCATCGGCGAAGACCAACTTTGCGCCGACGGCTTTGGCGGCGATGGGATATACCGCAAAACAATAGCGGCTCAGCAGCACCTCATCGTTTTGACCGACGAATACCTGCGCCAGCTGCATCAACAGCTCATGCGAGCCGTTGCCGAGCAGAATGTGCTGCTCGCCAATACCATGTTTGCTGGCGATGGCCTGCTTCAAGGCCTTTCCGGCAGGATCGGGATAGCGGTGCAGATGCGCCAACTCGGCATGGATGGCAGTTAGCACCAAGGGCGACGGGCCGAACGGATTTTCGTTGGAACCCAGCTCAAGCAAGCCGCCGACATCTGCGAAGCGGCGGCGCAATGACGGAATGTCATGACCGGGATCATAGGCGGAGAGCGTCCGGATCGCCGGATTAGCCAATGCCTTGAAATCAGGAACGGCGGGCATGCTTACAGCAACGCGACCGGATAGGACTCCAGCTCCACTTTCTTCACCGGCGGTTTCCGGGTACGCTCAGCCATGGCGCACCGCAAAATCACCCATGAAATCGGCTAGAGCCTGCACCCCAGACAAGGGCATGGCATTGTAGACGGAGGCACGCATGCCGCCGAGGGCGCGGTGGCCTTTCAGCCCCATCAAGCCGGCAGTTTCGGATTCTTTCAAAAATGCCTTGTCCAGGGCCTCGTCCTTCAGAATGAAAGGAACGTTCATGGTCGAGCGCGCGGATACCGCGACTTCGTTCCGGTAAAAACCGCCGGAGCCATCAATCGTCCTGTACAGCAATGCGGCTTTTTCGGCATTGCGGCGCGCGAAGACTTCGGTGCCGCCTTCGGCAATCATCCATTTGAGCACCAGGCCGACCACATACCAGGGGAATGTCGGCGGGGTATTGAACATGGAATCGTTCTTGACCTGGTTCTGCCATTCGAAAATCGGCGGCAGATCGCGTTCGTGGCGGCCGAGCAGGTCCTTCCGGATCACGGCAATGGTGATGCCGGCAGGGCCGAGATTCTTCTGGGCGCCGGCATAAATCATGCCAAAACGGTTGACATCAACTGGGCGGGCCAGAAAGTTGGAGGAAAAATCCGCGACCAGAGGCACGTCGCCCACATCCGGAATGTCCGCGAATTCCACGCCATGAATGGTTTCGTTCGAGGTGTAATGGAAATAAGCGGCATTGCCTGCGCGTTGCCATGAATCATTGCCCGGGATGTTCCGGTAAGCATTGGCTTTGTCGCTGGCGACTATATGCGTATTCAGGGATGTTTTGGCGTTTTCGAGCGCCTTCTCGCCCCAGTGCCCGGTCAGCAGGTATTCGCCGGTCTGGTCGGCACGCGCCAAATTCATCGGCAAGAGTGCCGACACCGTGGTGGCCCCGCCCTGCAGGAACAGAACGGCATAGTCGTCACCGACACCGAGCAGATGGCGGAGATCGGCCTCGGCTTGGGCGGCGCAGTCGATGAAGGCCTTGCCACGGTGGCTCACTTCCAACACCGAGGCGCGCTCGCCCTGCCACTCCAGCAGTTCCTCCTGGACCTGGACGAGAACGGATTCGGGCAAAGTGGCCGGACCGGCACTGAAGTTGAACGCGCGCGACATAAAAACTCCTTGGAATATGCGTTCTAGCCTAGCACGCAGGGCTTGAGCAGCGAAACCCGCTATGGAGATTTACCCGTGATTACGGCGAAAAACTGAGCAGAATGATGAAAAAACCAGAGATGGCGACGGCCACAGCCAGCAGAATCCATTGCGCCGGACTGAAAATAGGCCTTGCCGGATCGGCCGGCGTGGTGTCTTTGGCGTTGACGGGCTGAAACGGCTCTGCCATTTCCGGCTCTATCTGCGTAGCGGTTTCGCAGGTGGGCGCCTCGAACCGGAAGCGATGCTGCTCGATGCTGATGTGTGCTCCCGGTTGCAGAACGGCCTCTTCGCAAACCCACCCATCAACGCGCATCTCCAGCACAGGACTGAGATTTTTGACGAAAATATCATTACCCTGACGTTGAAGAAGGATCTGGCGCTCGGCGAGCGCGGTATCGTCGACACGGACCTCGGACAGATCGGAACGTCCGATGCACAGGCTGTTGACCAGCACATGGCCCCGTCCTGCCTCGGCCCCGCTCAGCGCCCTCAAAAGTACCCGCCCGGAGAAATTGATCGGCTGGGATGCGGGTCTTCGCGCGGCATCAGGCTTACCGGCCGAGCTAAGCCGCAAGGCGCAGCTTCCCAAATGCAGCTCGCTGCCCGGAGCCAACAGGGCGCCACGTACGATGCGGCGGCCATTGACGTGCACGGCCGCAATATCATCGGCAGCCGGCTCAATCCACAATAGTCCAGCGGCATCGGGAATCAAACGCGCATGCAGGGGAGCTACGCCAGGCTGTGCCAGATAGATCTCCGAAGCCGGGTCCGAACCGATGCGAAGCGGTGATTCGCCGATTGTCGCTGCAGGTTGTCCGGGAATGTGAAGTAGCCAGTGCATAGAAGCGCCTTTTTTTAAAATTTACCATATCCGGCCTGACAAACCGAGCATTTCATTGTATTTTCTAGGCTTCGCAAGTTAACGGATGCACCATGGCCGCGATCGACATCAAACGTACGCACAGCCTTGAAATCGCCAAGGCCAAGAAAAAGGTCCAGAAAGTCGCCGATCACATCGTGGAGAAATTCGATGTCGAATGCGAATGGGACGGCAACATGCTCAACTTCAGCCGCTCTGGTGTTGACGGCCATATCAAAGTGAATCCGAAATCCATCCATGTCTTCGCCGATCTCGGTTTTTTCCTGTCGGCACTCAAAGGTCCGATCGAAACCGAAATTGAACGCTATCTGGACGAAGAATTCAGCTGAATGGTGGCGTGAACGGATTGGCGTTGCCGGCCGCAAGGCGATCTGCGATACAGGTTTCCTGACGATGGATTTCATCAAGAAAATCATCTGCACCGCCGAGATAGTTGAAAGCCCCGAAGCCCCGTTCAAGAAAACTCTGCAGATGCTGCAGACCGAGCATGCGTGCCGGCAGCCGCGAAGCCGATAGCAGTTTGGATATGCCGTGCTTCTGTACGACGACGTCCAGGCGTGAACCGACATCCAAGACCAGATCAATCTGGCGCCGGCGCAGGCGGCGCAATCCGACACTGCGGTAAGCCCTTTGGTAAAGCTCGGCATCCAAAGACGCGGGCTTTCTGCCAGTGTTATGCAGATCTCTGGCCATGCGCATATCGATGGCGTGGCTGAGAACTGACAACTCGATGGCATCTACAGCCGCCGTCAACAGGCTTTCGGGAAGCAGCCGTGACATTTTTGGGAGGATTTTGGCTGCTTCCTCGTCACGTTTCATGAAATCGGCATCGCCGTAAAGATCGGACAGGAAGAAGGCGGCTGCCGGCTGTTTGCGCGCATCATCCATGAAGTGGGCAAAACTTGCCGCGAGGCGTTTCGCCTGCCATGCACGCAGGACCGGCAACCACTTGGCGAGCACAACATCCTGTTTTTCCAACAGATGCGCCTGTTTCTGCCATCGCAGGCGCCTCGCAAGGCGGTTTTGAAGCTCATTGACCGCCATGTGTGGACACACCCGGTGATTGGACTCGGACTATTTTAGCCTTACAATGAAATCCAACGTCAAATCACGACCACTTCATGCTCGTATTGCAGGCCGCCAGTCAGTCCTCCAAACACCAAGGCAAAATCGGCCTCGCCATTGCCGGCGGCGGCCCCATCGGAGGCATGTATGAACTCGGTGCCCTGCGGGCGCTGGAATTGGCCATCGATGGACTGGACCTCAACCGCCTCGATGTCTATGTCGGCGTCAGCTCCGGGGCTTTCCTCGCTGCCGGACTGGTCAACCGCCTCAGCACGGCGGAAATCTGCCAGATTTTCATCACCAACAATCACCCGGAAATCCATTTTTCCCCGCGCATGTTCCTGAAACCGGCCTTCATGGAGTTCGGCAAACGCGTTTCGGCCCTGCCCGGACTCGCCGTGGATTGGTGGAAGAGTCTGATCACCGACCCAAGCGGCTCACAGCTCGGCGAACTGACCTCGCGTTTCACCGGCGCGGTTCCAACCGGTCTTTTCGATAACGCGCCCATCGAGAAATTCCTGAAAAACATCTTCACCGGACCCGGACGCAGCAATGATTTCCGGAAACTGGAACGGCCACTGTACGTGGTTGCCGTCGATCTCGACCAGGGCAAGGCGGTACGATTCGGCAGTAAGGACTGGGATTCGGTGCCGATTTCGCAGGCCGTACAGGCCAGCGCCGCACTGCCGGGCCTGTACCCCCCTGTCGACATCAACGGCCATCATTTCGTGGATGGCGCCCTGCGCCGTACCATGCATGCCTCGGTCGTACTCGATCATGGCATCGATTTGATGATCGGCATCAATCCATTCGTTCCGTTCAATGCCAAGAACCGCCCCAAGGACAAACAAGCTGCGGTCAAGCTCGCTGATGGCGGATTGCCGATGGTACTTTCGCAGACGTTCCGTACCCTGTTGCAGTCCCGCATGCAGGTCGGCTTGGAAAAGTACGCCCGTCAATATCCGGAAACCGACCAGCTGGTTCTGGAGCCGAACGAAGACGATGCAGAAATGTTCTTCACCAACGTCTTCAGTTATTCCTCGCGGCATCGCGTGTGCGAACATGCATTCCAAAGCACCCTGCGTGATCTGAAATCACGGGCCGCTGAGCTGGCTCCGCTCCTCGCCAAGCATGGCCTGACCCTGAACATGTCGGTTCTGGAAAATCCCGAGATTACCCTGCTCGATGGCATCACCCCGGTCTACCGCCGGACGGCGGCGACCGCGCAACTCTGGCATAACCTCGACGATATCGAATACGGACTGCGGCAACGCAAAACCCGCTGAAGTCATGACCGGAAACCTTTGATTTCTGGTGTGTTTGCTCTAGACAAGTGCCCCACAATAGTCACCGAGTCGGAACAGCGGCTTGTCACCCCCATTCCCAAATATTGAGGTTACTCCATGGCCAAGCTCAAAAAAGCCGCCCGTACCAAAACCGCAAGCCGCAAGCCGGGCGCCAAAAGCGCCGAAGCCGCTTCGCACAACCTAATCAGCACTGCCCAGCAAATCTGGGCCGCCGGTGTTGGTGCCTTGGCACGCGCCCAAGGTGAAGGTACCGACATGTTCGATGCCTTGGTCAAGAAAGGCATGAGCCTGGAAGCTCAGACCCGTAAACTGGCCAATGGCAAAGTCGATGTCGTGCGTGCCAGCGTCGAAGACCGCGTCGAAAACGTTCGCGAAAAAGCCACAGATACCTGGGACCGAATGGAAAAGGTCTTCGAAGACCGCGTGCAGCGCGCCCTGACCCGTCTCGGCGTGCCGACCCGTGAAGATCTGGCCGGCTTGAACAAGCGTGTCGAAACCCTCACTGCTGAACTGCGTAAGCAGAATGGCAAAGCCCCGGCCGCGAAAAAAGCGGCCGTGCCGGTCAAGAAGGCCGTCAAGAAGGCATCCAAGAAAGCCGCTCCGGCTAAGAAATCCGCCAAGGCGGTTCTGCCGAAAGCACCGACGCCGCGCGCGCCGAAGGCCTGAGTTTCAGAGGCCGGTGAACCCGGACTGCGCTTCCCTCCCGGCGCGGACCTGACCGGCATGAAACCGAAAAAAGCACCGCTTGCGGTGCTTTTTTCGTATCCGCTTGGTACTGATGATTACCAGTGCACGCCGCGCATCAGGGATGCGAATGCGATTTGCTCGTTGGTCGGGTTGGCGGCATCGCCCCGGCCGGCCATGCCTTTGGCTGCTGCCGAGTCCGGGAACAGTTCGAAAGCAGTGCTCATTACCACTTCATAGGCCTTCGGGAACACCGCATGTACCACGCCGGCGAACACCCCGAGTCGGGTGGCGACACGGCTCGGTTTGTCGATGATGGCCTTGACGATCAGGTCGGCAGCCTCTTCGGGGCTGAGTGTCGGCACCGAATCGTACATCTTGGTCGGTGCAATCATAGGCGTTTTCACCAAGGGCATGTTGATGGTGGTGAAGCTGATGCCTTTGCCGGACAGCTCGCCCTGGGCGCAGTGACTGAACGCATCCAAGGCTGCCTTTGAAGCCACGTAGGCCGAAAAGCGCGGCGAACTGGCCAGAACACCGATGGATGAAATATTGATGATATGTCCACGACGCTTGGCGATCATTCCCGGCAGCGACTGCATGATCAGACGCAGTGAACCGAAATAATTCAACTGCATGGTGCGTTCGAAGTCGTGGAACCGGTCGAAACTGAGCTCGATCGAGCGGCGGATGGAACGACCGGCATTGTTGATCAGGATATCGACACCGCCATGCTGCTTGGTCACCTGTTCGATCAGGCCGTCACAGGAATCCAGATCGGCAAGATCAGCCTTGAAGGCGTAGCACAGATGGCCGGCATCATTGATTTCCTTGCGTGTCGCTTCGAGCTCTTGCTCGCCACGGGCGGCAATGACCACTTTGGCACCGGCTTCGGCGATCTTGAGGGCGGCAGCCTTGCCGATGCCGGACGAGCCGCCGGTGATGAGCACCACTTTGCCCTCGACCTTGCCGCGCAGCGAACGGTCGATGAAAAGATCGGGGTCGAGATTGCGTTCCCAGTAATCCCAAAGGCGCCAGGCATAACTGTCGAGCGGCGGCACGCTGATTTTCGAACCTTTCAATGCCCGCTCGGCTTCACGGGTGTCGAAACGGGTCGGATAGGTGATGAATTCAAGCGTCGATTTGGGAATTTTCAGATCACGCAGAATCATATTGGTCAGGCGCCTCACCGGCGGCAGATTGGTGACCGCCATCCGCATCGGAGCCGGGATGAACGCGAACATCCGGGCATCCAGACGCATGGTCATCTCCGGCGCATGTGCGGCACGCGCGAACGTGTTCATCAGCTCGCCGAAGCGCATCGGTTCCGGATCGACCAGATGGAAACAATGCCCGTCCAGTCCTTTTTTGTGCGCGATGTGATCCATGGCATCCGCGACGAAATCGACCGGCACGACATTGATGCGGCCGCCCTCGATGCCGAGCGTCGGCATCCACTGTGGCAGGGTCTGCCGGATTTTCTTGATCAGGGTGAACAGATAGTAAGGGCCGTCGATTTTGTCGATTTCACCGGTTTTGGAATGACCGACCACCATCGATGGCCGGTAAATGCGGTAAGGCACGGCGCTTTGTTTGCGTACCAGACCTTCCGATTCATGCTTGGTCTTCAGGTAAGGGTCTTTCAGGCCTTCGGCCTCGTCGAACATGTCTTCACGGAACACGCCGGGATACAGCCCGGCTGCGGCAATGGAGCTGGTGTGATGAAAACAGCCGGCCTTGATGACCGCCGCCAGCTCCAGAGCGTTCTTGGTGCCACCTATATTAGCCAGCTTCTGGCTGTCGGCATCGGCGGTAAGATCGTAAATGGCGGCCAGATGGAAGAAATGCTGGATCTTGCCCTTGAGTGCGGTAATCTGGGCGGCAGCCAGACCCAACTTGGGTTTGGACAGATCACCGGTGACCGGAATGATACGTTTCATGTCCCAACCCATGGCCTCGCCGATCTGGCCGAGTTTCTTGGCCGAGCCTTTACGTACCAGCACATGCACCTGGCCTTTGCGTTTCAGCAGGTTGCTGACCAGAAAACGGCCGATGAAGCCGGTAGCGCCTGTGACGAAATAAGCCATAAAATTACCCGATTCCTTTCCCGTTAAATATTGAATAGGTGCTTGATTTTTTAATGCAAATCGCAGTTTAATGCATAATACTGGAATCCGACATCTGGTCAAAGGACTTCTTCCATGGCGACACTGCAGGAACAATTTGAGCTGGCCGCCCTCGAGGCCAAGAATCTCAAGAAGCGGCCCGACAACGATACTCTCTTGCGCATGTACGGCCTTTACAAACAGGGCTCGGAAGGCGATGTCAGCGGACCGGCGCCGGGCATGTTCGATTTCGTGGCCTCGGCGAAGTACCAGGCCTGGCAGAAGCTTGAAGGCACGAGCCGGGAATCAGCCATGAAGAAATATGTCGACCTTGTGCACTCCCTGAAGGACTGACGTGTCCGGAAAAACCCGAAACCGCATTCTGGATGTCGCCCTACGCCTGTTCAACGAACAGGGCGAAACCAATATCTCCACAAACCACATCGCCGATGAGCTTGAAATCAGCCCAGGCAATCTGTATTATCACTACCGAAACAAAGACGACATCATCGAACAGCTGTTCCTGCGTTTCGAGGAACGTATGGACCAGGCCTTGGTGGCGCCCGAAGGCCGCGATGTCACACTCGAAGATGTCTGGCTGCAGCTCCATCTGGTCTTCGAGTGCATCTGGAATTACCGCTTCATCTACCGCGATATCATTAATATTCTCAGTAGAAATAGGAACTTACGCCTAAGATTTGCGCGGATTCTGAAACGCGGCTCCTCAAATGCCCAAGGCATCATGCGCGGCCTGACCGAAACCGGGGCCATGCGAGCCAGCGCGGCTGAAATCGAGGGCTTGGCCACCAATATTCTGGTTTTGGCCACGTTTTGGCTGAATTATGCCAATGTCCGGGGCGAAAAGGATGAGCAGCGGGCCATCCAGCAGGGCATCGTACAGGTCATGATGCTGGTTTCCCCCTTCCTGCGCGATACCGAGCGCCTACATCTGCACACCCTGTCCAAAGCCTATGCGGATTAAGGTTTTATTTATCAAGTTATTGCTTTCACAGGATTTTAGCGGTATAATGTGCGCTTCCCGTTTTCGTTGTTTAGGAATATAGCCATGAAAGTCCTTAATTCGCTTAAATCGGCCAAGACCCGCCATCGTGACTGCAAGGTCGTCCGTCGTCGCGGCAAGGTCTTTGTGATTTGCAAATCGAATCCCCGTTTCAAAGCCCGTCAGCGTTAATCGCTTTCCAGGCTGTTGTCACGATCAAGCCGGCTGAAGCCGGCTTTTTCATTGTGATGCCGCCCGCCTTCGGAGTTCAGGATGAGTGACAGCCCCCGCTTCCCGGCCGAATGGGAATCCCAATCCGCCATTCTCATGGCTTGGCCGCATGCCGGAACCGACTGGGCCGTCCGGTTGGAAAGCACGCGACTCTGTTTCGCGGGCATCGCTACGGCCATCAGCAGGCATCAGACCTTGCTTTTGCTGGTCTCCGATGCCGCTGTAGAGGCCGATGCCCGGACTGCATTGGTCCAGTCCAATGCGGACCTTGAACGGGTTCGGTTCATTACACTGCCCTATAACGACACCTGGCTACGCGACAGTGGCCCGATCAGCCTGCGCAAGGCAGACGGTTTTGAACTTCTGGACTTCCATTTCACCGCCTGGGGCGGCAAATTCGAGGCCGGACTGGATGACCGCATCGTCTCGGAAATGGACGCACAGGGCCTGTTTCGGAATGCCGAACATAAGCGCATCGACTTCGCGCTGGAGGGTGGCGGCATCGAAACCGATGGCGCCGGTACCCTGCTCTCGACTTGGTATTGCCTGCATGAACGGCATCCGAAAAAGTCCCGCGCGGATATCGAAGACGTTCTGAAAAAATACCTCCAGCAAGATCGCGTTCTTTGGCTGGAGCACGGCTATCTGGAAGGCGACGATACCGATGCCCACATTGATACCCTCGCCCGTTTTGCATCGGAGTCCGCCATCGTCTATCAGGGCTGCGACGATCCGCAGGACAGCCATTATCCGGAACTGCAGGCGATGGCCGCAGAACTGGCAAAGCTACTTACGGCTGCAGGCAAGCCTTACACCCTGCACGCCCTGCCCTGGCCAAAGCCGATTCTGGATGACGGCCGACGTTTAGCGGCCTCCTATGCCAATTTCCTGATCATCAACGGCGCGGTCCTGATGCCGGTCTACGGGGATCAGGCTGACGCAGAAGCGCTTTCGGTCATGCGCCGGGTCTTTCCCTCGCATGAGGTTCTCGGTATCCCCTGCCGGGATCTAATCTGGCAGAATGGCAGCCTGCACTGCTGCACCATGCAACTACCGGAAGGGTTATTGAAATGAGCCGTTCAACGCTGAAAGCCGCACTGATCCAGGATATCAACCATGGCGATGCCGACGCCAACCTGTCCGTCATCGAACAGCGCGTTGCAGAGGCCGCTGCGGCGGGCGCGGAACTGGTACTGCTGCAGGAACTGCACAATGGCGCCTACTTCTGCCAGCATGAATCCGCCGCTGAATTCGACCGCGCCGAAGCCATCCCCGGACCGAGCACCGAACGCCTGTCGGCACTTGCGGCCAAAAACAGTGTTGTTCTCGTTGCATCGCTTTTCGAACGCCGTGCCGCCGGCCTCTATCACAACACCGCCGTGATTTTCGAAAAAGACGGCAGTCTGCTCGGCAAATACCGCAAGATGCACATCCCGGATGACCCGGGGTTTTATGAAAAATTCTATTTCACGCCGGGCGATCTCGGCTTCTATCCGATCGCCAGCAGCGTCGGAAAAATCGGCGTGCTTGTGTGCTGGGACCAATGGTATCCGGAGGCGGCACGGCTGATGGCGCTTGCCGGCGCCGAAGTGCTGGTCTATCCGACGGCGATCGGCTGGGATCCGGACGACACGTCCGATGAACGGGAGCGGCAACGCCAAGCCTGGATGCTCAGTCATCGCGGTCATGCCGTCGCCAACGGTATCCCGGTATTGAGCTGCAACCGGACCGGTTTCGAACCTTCCCCGATCGGTGCTAGCGGCATCCGCTTCTGGGGCAGTTCGCATGCGCTCGGTGCGCAGGGTGAAATTCTGGCCGAGGCCGGTACCGACACCCCCGAAATCCTTTATGCCACCCTCGATCTTGCCCGCAGCGAGCAGGTCCGGCGCATGTGGCCGTTCCTGCGTGACCGCCGGATCGACGCCTATGCCGATCTGCTGAAGCGCTACCGCGATTGATCTGCCGATGAGTCTCCCCGACTTCGCCGGCCAGCCGGTCCGCCAATGCACCGTGAACGGGGTCTTCTACACCCTGCTCGGTACCGCCCATGTTTCGGTGAAAAGCCTCGAGGCGGTAAAAGCCGCCATTGATGGCGGCGGTTTCGATACCGTCGCCGTGGAACTGGATAGCAATCGGCATCGGCAACTGACCCAACCGGATGCGCTTTACAAGCTCGACATCTTCCAGATCATCAAGGAGGACAAGATCGGCCTGGTCGCCGCCAACCTTTCCCTGGCCGCCTACCAGCGCCGATTGGCCGAGCAACTGGGAATCGAACCGGGCGCAGAACTCAAAGCCGCCGCCCAGGAAGCCGAAATCCGCGGTCTGCGCATGGCGCTGATTGACCGGGATGCCGGCATAACCTTGAAGCGCAGCTGGTCCAAGCTTGGGTTTTTCAAGCGCGGCCAACTGGTGGCCGGCCTTGGTGCCAGCCTGGTCAGCTCGGATGATATCGGCGAGACCGAAATCGAGCAGCTCAAGGAAGGCGATATGCTGGAATCGAGCTTCGGCGAGTTCGCCAAGCAGACCCCGGAATTGTATGAAAGCATCATCGCCGAACGCGACCGTTACATGGCCGCCAAGCTGCTGCAATTGCAAGCCCACGATGATGTCAAACACGTCCTTGCGGTTGTCGGCGCAGGTCACCTGGCCGGTCTAGAAAGTGCACTGCAGGATTCGGCCAACCTTGATTCACGTGTTCTGGCCGATCTGGAGACCATACCCGCAAAATCGGGAATACCCTGGTTCAGTATTTTCATTGCCGCATTCCTCATCGGCGGATTCGCCTGGGGCATTCACGAAGGTGGCATGAAAATGGCCGGCCTGCTTCTGCTGCAATGGGCACTCATTACCGGCGCCGGCGGACTCATCGGCTGCATCGCTGCCAAGGGGCATTGGCTGAGCTGCCTCGCCGCATTCATCGCCTCGCCGCTGACGCCACTGCATCCGGCATTGAGCTCGGGCATGGTATCGGCCTATGTGGAAGCCAAACTGCGCAAACCGACCTATGAAGATCTGCTGAAGCTCAAGGACGACACCACCGAAATATCCGGATGGTGGAAAAACCGCTTCGCACGCATCTTGGTGAATTTCATCCTAACAAACACCGGCACCGCCCTGACGGTCTGGATTGCCGGAGCGGCTTTTCTGCTCAATATCGGCTGACCGGCACTCAGGCCGGTTTCACGAATCGCTGCAAGGGGGCCTTGTCCTTGGCACGCGCAATGACACTGCCGGTCATGATACGCAGGTCGTCCAAAGCGGCATAGATGGTCGGCAGGAAGATCAGGCTGACGATGGTCGAAAAGGCCAATCCTCCGACCACGGCCCGCGCCATCGGATAATAGGCAGGACCATCGCCGCCGATCTGGGTGGTGCCGAAACACAGCGGCAGCATGCCCAATATCGTGGTGCCCATGGTCATCAGGATCGGTCGCAGACGCTCCTTGCAGCCCATGATCAACGCCTCCGTGCGCGCATGACCGCTGCGTCGGAGCATATTGATGTGCTCGAACAGGACGATGCCGTTGTTGACCACCACACCCATCAGCACCAGGATGCCGATCGAGGCCATGATCGAGAAGGTCGTCCCGGTCAGGGCAAACAACCAGAAGACACCCAGCGCCGAGAACAGGATGCTGGTCAGAATGGCGAGAGGCATGAGCAGCGACTCGAATAACGCGGCCATGACAATCAAGATCATCAACAAGGCAATGATTGTGTTCATGCCCATCTGCCCGGCCGCATCGCCGCCACTGAATCCACCTTGACTTTCACTCCATGAATATCCAACAGGTAGATTGCTCAGCACCCGATTGAAAGCCGCCATGGCTTGTTCCGTGGTTACTTCTTCGGCTTTATTGGCCTTGATGGACAGGGATGTCAGGCGGTCCTGTCGGAAAATTTCACTGTCGCCTTTGCGGATTTCGACATCAATCACCGACATTAACGGTACGGTAGTGCCATCCGGGCGACGTAGCGTCAGGCCGGAAAGCTCCTCAACTCGGAACTGCTCGGCACCGGCAAATCGGACCCACATCGGAATTTCCTGGTCATCCTTGCGGAATTCCCGCAGCGTCGTCCCGCGAAGCGCAATACTGATGTATTGCGCCACATCCTGTGCGCTGAAGCCGAGGGCGCCTGCGCGCTCACGGTCGACACTGACCCGGATTTCACTGTTTTCATCGCCGGCATTGAGACGGACATCACGGAGTTCAGGCTGCTTGGCCAACACCGGAATGACCTCGCTGCCGATTTGCTTCAGCATTTCGGTCGAATCCCCGCTCAGGAAAATCTCGACGCTGTTGTCCTGCCCTCCGCCACTACCACCACCGCCGCCACCGCCGCCACCGGGGCCGCCGCCCTGGAAGCCGACCTCGGCACGTGCGAATTTGGGAATTTCGGACCGGATCATTTCCTGTACCTGTTCCGAAGACATGGCGCACGGGTAATCAGGATTCAGCAGACGGATGCTCCTGGAAACGAAGCTGCCGCAGGACCGCAGATCATCGCGCAAGGTCAGATTCATGCCGCCCCAGCCCTGTTCGCTGAAAAAAACATAGACCTGCTTGATCTGGTAGCGCTCGCGGTTCTCGTCCATGAACTGCTCGACCTTGCCGACTTCGCTCGACATCTGTTCGAGCGAGTAGGCACCGTTCCACTTGAAATACAAGGACAGCTCGCGGCCGACTTCATTCGAGCTCAAGTCGAACTTGGTGAATTTGAAGGGCACAATGCTGACCATGATGATGAACAGGATGCCGAGCAGTGAAAGACGGCGGTTCGACAGTGTCCAAGCCAGAAATGACCCATAACGGCGGGTCAGTGCCGGCACGAAACCATGGGCCTGGGTTATGGCCGGCGGGGTTTTCAGCCTTGCCGATATCATCGGAATCAGACTGACGGCCACCAGCCACGAAGCCAGAAGCGATATGGTGATGGTCAACGCGACCTGTGACAGGTAGATAGAAATGAAATTCTTGTCGCCGAAAAGATTCGGAAGGAACACAATGATGGATGTGAGCGTGCCGCAGGAAATGGCGAGCTGTACGGATTTGGTACCCTCGATGGCGCACATCATCGGATTATCCGGATATTTTTCCCGGTACTGGTAGATGCTTTCGACCACTACCACGGCATTGTCGACCAGCATCCCGATGCCGAGCAGCAGCCCCATCATCGAGAGCACATTCAAGGTCATGCCGGTGAAGTACATCACGCCAAGGGTGATGACGATGCAAATCGGTATCGCGAGGCTGACCATAAGAGTCGAAGGCCAGTGCCTCAGGAAGTAGAACAGCACGATGATCGACAGCAGCGACCCTATGACGCCGGCTTCAATCAGCTCGGCAATGGAACTCTTCACGCTTTCAGCGGAGTCACTGACGATGATGAACTTGATGCCTGCCAAATCCGGATCTTCCTTGATTTTCTCGATTTCGGCATGGATGGCATCGGCAACATTGACCAGATTGGCATTCTGCTCGCGCAGGATATCGACACCGACCGCCGGACGGCCGTCAAGACGGCGTCCGAAATCCTGACGCTGAAGCTTGAATCGGACGTCGGCGATATCGCCGAGTCTTAGCCCTTTGTCATTCAACGGCAGACTGCGCAGTTCTTCTACCGTCTTGATTTCGCCGACCGGCTGGACACGGATCCGGCGATCACGGTCATTGATGTCGCCGGCGGATACCGAGAAATTCACCGACTGCAGTTTCGCGGACAATTCATTCAGACCGACATTGTGGCTGGCCAGGCGGACCGGGTCGATGGCGATTTCCACTTCCGGTGGAGGAGCACCGGTGATGTCCACTCTGGCAACACCGGGAATACGCTCAAGACGCTTTTGTATGGACTGTTGGATAAGGGTATAACTGTTTTTCAGGTCACGGTCGGAGGCGAACCGGACACGCATCAGCGGTGCATCGTTGGGAGAAAACTTCTGGACGAAATAGCGTTGGACGTCTTCCGGAAGCTCGGAGCGGATGGCATCGATGCGGTCACGGGCCTCGCTGGCCGTGATGGCGATGTCCCGATTCCAATCCGAGAACATCAGGAAGATGCCGGCATTGTCCGAGCGCGATGTCGAATTCATCATCGAAATCCCGGGCAAGGTCGAGAGTGCCTCCTCAACCGGCCGGGTAATCTGGCGTTCAACTTCCTGCGGCGTGGACCCCGGATAGGGGACGCTGACGAAGACGAAGGGCACATTGACGTCAGGGAACTGTTCCAGCGGCAGCCGGACCGACGCCAAAAGGCCGACTACGACTAGAGAAACGAAACACATGACTGCCGTTACCGGCCGCCGCAGACTCAGCTCGGCAAGACTTTTCACCGGACGCTTCCGCCTTCCAATGCATCATGATGAAGCGCACCGCGCGCTTTGTAATAACTGTCCGGACGCCGATCGAGCAGATCATAGACGATTGGAATGACCACCAGCGTCAACAAGGTCGAAACCGTCAGGCCGCCGATGACGGTCAGGGCCATCGGTGCACGGACCTCGGCACCCTCGCCGCCGAAGAAGGCCAGCGGGGCAAAACCGAACAGGGTCGTCAGGGTGGTCATGATGATCGGACGCAGACGTGATTCCGCGCCCATGCAGATGGCCTCACGCTTTGCGACGCCATCCTCGCGCAGCTGGTTGACCTTGTCGATCAGCACGATGGCATTCTTGACCACGATTCCGACAAGTAGAATCAAACCGATGAACACCACTACCGATATCGGCGACCCGCTCAGCCACAGGGCCAGAACGGCACCGACCATCGCCAGTGGAATCGAAAACAGAATCACGAAAGGATGCAGCAGCGATTCGAACTGCGAGGCCATGACCAGATAAACCAGGAATATCGCCAGGCCGAAAGCGAAAAACAGCGAATTGCGCGAACGGTCGAGCTCTTCGCTCTGGCCACCGAAGGCAATGCGGACATCGGCCGGCAACGGATCGGCCGCCACCATGTCGCGCACCTCCGCCACGGCCGTACCCAGATCGATATCCCTCAAGTTGGCGGAAATAATCGCGACCCGGGTCTGGTCGACGCGGTTGATTTCGCTCGGCCCGATGGTTTCAACAACCTGCGCCACAGAAGCCAGCGTGACTGGCTGTGGTGCGGCCGGATTGATGATGATGTTTCGGATATCGTCGACGGAAGATCTGGACTGTTCTTCGGCACGCACCAACACATCGATTTTCCGGTCTCGGAAACTGTAGCGGGTGGCTACCTCGCCGCGCACCTGTTTGACCACCTGGTCGGCAATCTGACGCGAGGTCAGTCCGAGTGCCGCCGCGCGCTCCTGATCGAAGATGATCTGGATTTCCGGGTACCCCTGTTCGACACTGGATTTGACATCGGCGAAATATTCGGCTTTCTGCATCATGCCGGCAAGCTTGCGTGCCGACTGCTCCAATGATTTTAGATCAGTGCCGCGGATTTCGATTTCCAGCGGAGTTGAGAAGCTGAACAGCTCCGGGCGCCCGAACTTGACCTGCACATCCGGGTAGTCACGCATGGTTTCACGCAACCGTTCGGTGATGGCGGCCTCGCTGTCACGGCTATAGCCCTTGCCAAGGACCACACTGAGCTTGGCGATATTTTCGCCGGACTCGGTTGGGTTAGCATCCAGCCGCGTGCCGGAACCGCTCACGCCATAAAGCGCCTGGATATCGGTATCCGCCTTATGTTTGGACTGGATGGCACTGACAAGCTGGTCGGTTTCTTCAAGACGCGTTCCCGGAGCAAGCTTGGCGGTCATTTCAAAACGGTCCTGCGCGAGTTGCGGAATCAGATCCGAGCCTAACGTCGTGGCCAGCAGCAGCGAAGCGATAAAAGCCACGGCAGCGCCAGTTAAGATTTTACGAGGCTGCTCAAGCGCTTTTGGCAGAATATCATGGTAATAGGCTGCAGCATAATCATAAGGTTTGATGATCACATCACCGAGTCTGACCATGACATTGCCGCCGGTTCCTCTGCCCAACCGGCTTATCGCGGTGATGACCCAGGTAATACCAAAAACCACCAGGGGATAAACCAGACTGAACAGCAGGGCAACGGCATAGATCAGTACGGTCAACAGCTTGAAGGGAATCAACACAATCCATGCGGCATAGGCCACGGGTCGTTTCCATGGTTGCTGCAGCGGATATCGTGCCAGATCTTTCAAGCTGGCAAGGAACTGTTGCCATTTTTCCCGGGCGGTCAGTGGTAGCTGATTGTCTTCCGGGAAAGCCATAGGCGAATGTGCTTTCAGCGAGGAAAGCATAGGAATCAGTGTCAGGGACACGATGAGCGAAATCATCAGGGCAATGGATACAGTCAGTGCTTGATCCTTGAACAGCTGTCCGGCCACGCCTTCCACGAAAACGAGAGGGAAAAACACCGCTACTGTGGTCAGTGTCGATGCGACAACGGCCATGCTGACCTCGCCAGCCCCCTTGATGGCGGCATCGAGAATACCAAGCCCACGTTCCCTGGCCTTGGCGATGGACTCAAGCACAACGATGGAGTCATCGACCACCATGCCGGTGGCCAGTGCCAGCCCGGCCAGAGACATCACATTTAGACTCAGGCCGAGCTGGCCCATGAAGAAGAAAGTGGTGATGATGGAGATCGGCAAGGACAGACTGATTACGAATGTGCTCCAGCCGTCACGCAGAAAGAAGAAGATGATCAGGACCGAAAAAATACCGCCGAGCAGAGCTTCCTTCTTGACTTCGGAGAGCGCGCTTTCGATGAACAGCGAAGCGTCCTCGATGGTACTCAGTTCCAGACCATCAATCGTATAGATGCCGTTTTCAGGAGCAAGCTGTGGACGCCCCTGAGCATTGCCGCCATCACCCTGCATGCGCTGCAATGCCTGTTTGACCGACTTGGCGACAGCGACCGTATTGGCATCACCCTCTTTGTAAAGGGCCAACTCGATGGCTTCCCGGCCGCCGACGCGGATGATGGCCTGCCGCTCCTTGTAACCTTGGGTGACGGTCGCAACATCTTTCAGCTTGACCGGAATTCCGAAGGCGGTGTTGGCCACCAGCATATCGGCCATGGTATCGAGATCGGCAAACTGGTTGACTGTGCGCACCAGATAGCGCTCACTGCCCTCTTCGATTCGACCGGCAGAGATATTGATATTTTCCTGCCGCAACCGGTTGATGACGGTTTCGACCGACAGATTCAGTTGGGATAGGCGCTCATTATCGATGGCAACCTGGATTTCATCTTCAAGACCGCCAGCCACTTTGACCGCAGCAACGCCATCTACCGGCTCGAGGCGCTTCTTGAGGTCTTCCTCGGCGAACCGTCGCAGCTGGATCAGCTGGGCTTGACGGCTGCCGGTGACTTTTTCAGGAAGCACCAGACCGAGGCGCATGATCGGCTCGGTGCTGGGGTTGAAACGCAGCACGACCGGTGACTTGGCCTCAAGGGGAAGGCGAAGCAGCTCGAGCTTGTCACGGACCTCGAGCCCCGCCTGGTCCATATCAGTACCCCAGGCGAACTCCAGTACGACATCGCTCTGCCCAGTGCGCGAAACCGACTTGATCTTGCGCAGATTCTTGACTACGCCGAGGGATTCTTCCAGTGGCTCGCTGATCAGCGTCTCGATTTCGGCCGGTGCCGCACCCGTGTATTCGGTGCGGACAGTCAGTGTCGGATAGCTCAGATCCGGAAGCAGGTTGACCTTCAGATTGCCAAGTGCGATGAATCCGAACAGTACGAAGGTGAAGGTGACCATCGCGATGGTAACCCGCCGCCGTGTCGAGAACTCGACCAGACTCATTTTCCGGAATCCGCTTTTTTACCGTCTTTCTTGGGCTGTGCCACCGTCTTGCCATCGATGGCGATCACGGTTACCCCGCCACCGTCTCGGACGGAGACCTTGCCGGCTGTAATGATGCGGTCACCGGTCTTCAGGCCTGAAACCACTTCGGCGATTTCGCCGTTGCTGTATCCGAGCTTGATCGGAGCACGAACGGCTTTACCGGCGCGGACCACGTATACAGCAGGATCAGTCTCGTCTTCGAGCATGGCGGTACGCGGAATGGTCAGCACGTTCTCTCGGCGGTCATAGATGATTTCGAACCGGCCGAACATGCCGGGGCGCAGAATCTGCTTGCCATCAAAGGCGCAGGTCACGCGGAAAGTGCCGCTACCGGCTTCCATCACTGGGCTGACGCGATCGACGCGGCCTTCGAAAACCTGGCCGGGAACCGCATCGACGATCATACGTACCGGCATGCCGGCTTTGATCAGTGCAAGTTCGCGCTCGGGAACATTCATCACCGCTTCGAGATACTGCGTATTTACGATACGGAATACCGGGGCGTTGAGGGTCACCAGATTGCCTTGTTTCACCATGCGTTGTGCAATGACGCCGGATATTGGGGCCGTGACATTGGTATAGGAAAGCTCCAGCCGTGCCAGATTAAGGCCGGCCTTGGCCGATTCCAGATCGAAGCGGATCTGGTCATGGGCCTCGGCGGAAATCAGGTTCTGCTTGCGCAGTTCCTGGGCACGTGCATAGTTGTTGCTCAGTTTGTTGACCGTTGCCTGGGAGCGCTGGACTTCCAGCTGGGCGCGTGCCGGATCGATACGGGCCAGCACCTGACCCTGCCTTACGGTATCACCCTCTTCGGCCAGCTGGGCCACCATGACCCCGGAGCTCTTGGCAACCACTTGCGCCTCGTTCGGCGCCTCCAGATTGGCGGTGCCGGCATAACTGGCATTGATACTTTGGCTGGCTGCAGTGACCACCTCGACCGGAACCGATTCCGGCTCTTTGGGCTTACCGTCTTTGCTGTTCTTGCCCTGTTCCGCACCGGCTTCGACCCTTGCCGCTTCGGCATTGTCCGGCTTTCCGCCGCAAGCAGACAGCAGCATGGTAAAGACCAACAACAGGGCCGCGGTTTTATCGTATTTGGAGGGAGAATGCATGGGCTTTCCGGTTACCGTAACAGGGGGGACTGATGCAAATGGTAACGGGAATATGGGCCCGATGTACCTGCCTAAAGTCATACATACTTGCCTGATTCCGGTGAATTTTAGGTATAATTGGCGGACTTTAACCCACTTCGGCATTTTGCTATGACCAAAACGTCCCTTTTCATCGGTTTAGTGCTGGCTCTGGCCGGCAGCACCTGCCTGGCCAAGGGCGATGCCCAGAAAGGTAAGACCCTGGCCTATACCTGTACCGGCTGCCATGGCATTCCCGAGTACAAGAATGCCTACCCGAGCTACCATGTCCCGAAAATTGCCGGGCAAAACGAGGCTTACATCGTCAATGCGCTCAATGCCTATGCCAAGGGTGAACGCAATCATCCGACCATGGTTGCACAGGCCAAAAGCTTCAGTGCCCAGGACATCGCCGACATCGCCGCCTATGTTTCCGCACTGAAACCGGCCAAATAAAGGATTACATCGATGAAGACCAGCACCCTCCTCGCTGTCGCGCTGTTCTGTCTGGCCGGTCAAGCCGCCGCCATGGGCGTCAAAGGCGATGCCGCCGCCGGCAAACAGAAAGCCACCGCCTGCGCGGCCTGTCACGGCACCGACGGGAACAAAACACTCGACAACACCTATCCCAAGCTGGCCGGCCAATACCCGGATTACCTGCTGAAGGCCTTGAAGGAATACAAGTCCGGAAAACGCGTCAATGCGGTTATGGCCGGACAGGTCCAGGCGCTCACCGATGCCGACATGGCCAATCTGGCGGTTTACTACGGTTCGCTGAAAGGCCAAATGGGCATCGTCAAGTAATCGCCCCTTACCGCTGACGAATCAAAGCGGACTCCGGTCCGCTTTTTTCTTGCCTAGGATTTGGAGAGCGGCTTCTGGCACTCCTGCTCGTAGAGGCGGCGCGTGCGCCGCCATTCGCCCTGCGTCTTGGCGGAAACGATGAGATCCCACCAGGCCCGGCATTGCTGCTCCTCCAGGGGACTGAGCGTATTGGGATCGTCACGTGCAACGAAATAGCCATCATCATTGGCGGTGAAACCGCAGCTGCCGGATGCTGCGAGCACCATCAGACTACATTGCAGATGAGCGCCCCGCCTTCCAGGAATGGGAATCTTGACGGTCGCCGTGGTTTTCTCGACTGCCGTTTCTAACAGGCGGCTCAGCCGGGGTTTGTCGCCCTGCCAGGCGTCGTCGAAACGTGTCGACCGGTAATCAAGTACCACGGGACGCTTGAGCAGTTCCTCCATGTCATCCAGCCCGTCGCGCTGGATGTCGAACTGCCGGGACTGCCCATGGGTCAGAAATTCATCTTTGGCGCTTTGCGGAATCCAGACTCTGCCGTCAGCATAGAAAACACGTAAAGCACTCCCATTCTGAGCAGGAGCTTGGGGCCGGACCGCATTGGCGTTTTTCCCGGGCGCGGTGAGCGCGGAACCGGCCTTTAATTTTTGCTCAAAGGATTTGCGAAGCGGTATTTCGAGTGACTGCGACTTCGGCTTGACTGTAAATGTGACGAGCGTGCGGGTCTGGAAATCCTGCTTCGGGATTTGGTAACGGGTAGAGGCATCAAGCCAGAACAAAAATCCGATATGGCCGGCAAGAATCAGACCGAACAGCAGAACTCGTAAGATCAACGTGGAATAAATGGCGCCGAACCGGAGCTATGGTCGGTCGCGTCACGGACGGCGCTGATCTGCGGAATTTTCG
>JAJTGG010000044.1 GCA_021299355.1 Lysobacteraceae bacterium | reverse complement strand
CGCATGGCTGACAGTCACGATACGCACGCACCGCGCTCGCCGATTCGCATCTGGCAGGCCTTCCAATGGTCGATGAAAGGCCTGCGTGCCGCTTGGCAGGTGGAATCGTCGTTCCGATTGGAGGTTTACCTGTGTGTTGTGCTGGTGCCGCTCGGATTGTATCTGGGGCAAACCGGCGTCGAGCGCTTCCTGCTGGTTTCGGTGCTGCTGCTGGTTCTGATTGTCGAAGTCCTCAATTCGGCCATCGAGGCCGTGGTCGATCGCTGGGGACCGGAGCATCACGACCTGGCCGGCCGCGCTAAAGACATGGGCTCGGCCGCCGTGTTCCTGTCCGACGTAAATGCCGTGGTTTGCTGGCTTTTGATACTGTGGCCGCAATGGAGCAGGGATTCCTGATGGAATGGATTTTCAACGGCGAGATCTGGATTGCACTGGCGACGCTGGCGATGCTCGAAATCGTGCTGGGCATCGACAATCTGGTATTCATCTCGATTGCGGTCAGCAAGTTGCCGCCGGAGCGCCGTCCGGCTGCCCGCAAATTCGGTCTGGTGCTAGCCTGCGTCACGCGTATCCTGCTGCTGTTGTCGCTGGCCTATCTGGCGCGCATGCAGACCAATTTGTTTTCGCTGTTCGGACAAAACTTCTCGGTCCGCGATTTGGTGCTGATCGGCGGGGGTCTGTTCCTGCTGGTGAAGGGCACGCTGGAAATCCACGACTCGGTCGAGGGTCGCGGTGATGAAGAAGATATCGACACCAAGCCTTCGGCGGTGTTCGGTTACGTCATTGCCCAGATTGCGGTCATCGATATCGTATTCTCCCTCGATTCCGTGATTACTGCAGTCGGCATGGTCGATAACCGGGCCGTGATGGTCGCCGCCATCATCATCGCGGTGGGGGTCATGATTTTCGCCTCCAATCCGATCGGCGACTTCATCGACCGGCATCCGACCGTCAAGATGCTGGCGCTGGCGTTCATCATCCTGGTCGGCGTGGCCCTGATTGCCGATGGTTTCGGCATCCATATCGAGCGCAGCCTGCTGTATTTCGCCATGGCGTTTTCGGCAGCTGTCGAGGCGCTGAACATCCTGTCGCGACGGCGCCAGAAACGCTGATTTTAGGGTAGGATAGTGTTTGCTCTCGTGGGTATTTCCATGACCATCCTGCACGATATCGACCCCGTTGCGCTGTCACTGCCGTTCTGGCCGCATGGCATTCATTGGTACGGCATCATGTATCTGTTCGGTTTCGCCGCCGCTTTTATGCTCGGCCGATACCGGATCCGTGCAGGGCGATTTCCCGGCATCGATGAAAACCGTTTCGGCGATTTGCTGTTCAACGGCATGCTCGGTGTGGTCATCGGTGGCCGGGTCGGCTACGTCCTGTTTTATGGCTGGTCCGATTTCATCGCAGATCCTTTGTTCCTGCTCCGCATCAACGAGGGCGGCATGAGTTTCCACGGTGGATTGCTTGGGGTGATGGCCGCCGTCGCGATCTGGTCGGCGCAGTCCAAAAAGCATGTGTTCGACACTCTCGATTTCCTGGTACCGCTGGTGCCGCCGGGCCTGATGTTCGGGCGCATCGGCAACTACATCGGCGGTGAGTTGTGGGGGCGCTATACCGATAAGGATTGGGGTGTGATTTTCCCGCGTGCGGAAGCCGACCTTTACAGCCAGAGTGCGGATCAGCTCAGGGTTTTGCATGAATCCGGACTGCTCGACCGTTACGCCCGTTATCCGTCGCAATTGGTGCAGGCCGCGCTGGAAGGACTGTTGCTGTTCATCATCCTGTTCTGGTATTCCCGTAAACCCCGTCCGCGCTATGCCGTGTCCGGCCTATTCGCACTCGGTTATGGCGTGTTCCGTTTCCTGGTCGAGTTCATCCGCCAGCCCGATGCCAACATCGGCTATTTGGCCTGGAACTGGCTGACCATGGGACAGCTGCTATCCCTGCCCTTGATCATGCTCGGTCTGGTTCTGCTGTGGCTGTCACGCCAGCAGGAGAGCAATGCATGAAAACCTATCTCGACTTCCTGCGGCATGTCTTGTCTAACGGCCAGGACAAAAACGACCGGACCGGAACCGGCACGCGTTCGGTATTCGGTTACCAGATGCGTTTCGACCTTTCCGAAGGGTTTCCGCTGGTGACCACCAAGAAGCTGCATCTGCGCTCGATCATCCATGAGCTGCTGTGGTTCCTCAAAGGCGAGACCAATATCGCCTACCTGAAGGACAACAAGGTCAGCATCTGGGATGAATGGGCCGATGCCAATGGCGATCTCGGGCCGGTCTACGGCAAACAGTGGCGCAGCTGGGAAGGCAAGGATGGTGCGCTCGTTGATCAAATCAGCTGGCTGATCGGTGAAATCCGCCGGAATCCCGATTCAAGACGCTTGATCGTGAGCGCCTGGAATGTGGGCGAGCTGCCTCAGATGGCTTTAATGCCCTGCCACTGCCTGTTCCAGTTCTATGTTGCGCCGCCAAAACAGGCCGGTGGCCGGCTGCGCCTGAGCTGCCAGCTTTACCAACGCTCCGCCGATATCTTCCTTGGCGTGCCGTTCAACATCGCCAGCTACGCCCTGCTGACGCACATGATCGCTCAGGTCTGCGATCTGGATGTCGGCGATTTCGTGCACAGTTTCGGAGACGCCCACATTTACAGCAACCATTTCGAGCAGGTGCACGAGCAGCTTTCCCGTACCCCGGGTCCGCTGCCTCAGTTGCGCCTGAATCCTGCGGTGACCGATCTGTTCGCCTTCACCTTCGAGGATATCGAAATCATCGGGTACGAACCGCAGGCGGCCATCAAGGCGCCGGTTGCGGTATGAGCCGCATCACCCTGATCGCCGCGCTCGACCGGAAGCGGGCCATCGGATTCGATAATGCCTTGCCGTGGCGGCTGCCGGATGATCTGAAACGTTTCAAAGCGCTGACTCTGGGCAAAACCCTACTGATGGGCCGCAAAACCGCCGAATCGCTGGGCCGTGCTTTGCCAGATCGGTGTAATCTGGTGCTGACCCGCAGCGGGAGAGTGCCATTCGATGGCATGCAGGCCGTCAGCTCGCTGGACGAAGCACTGGCCCTGTGCGGCGGTCACGAGTTGATGGTGATCGGCGGCGCAGAGATTTATGCGCTGGCATTGCCTCTGGCCCGGCAGATGCACCTGACCCATGTCGATACCCATTTGCCCCAGGCCGATGCCTGGTTTCCGGCGTTTGATGAAAACGAGTGGCTGGAAACGGCAAGTGAAGATCACGGCAGCGACGAACGGCATGCGCACCGGTTCCGTTTTGCTGATTACTTCCGTCTGAATCTGCCCTAAGGCTCAGTCGCGGTTTTTGCTGAACCCGTCGCTGCGTCCCGGGACCTGATGGATGCGAAGTGCCGGTCCGAGCTCCAGCGCCGTCAGCGTACCGCCCCAGACTGCACCGGTGTCAATGGCATAAATGCCCAGACCCATGAACAGACCCAGCGTCGACCAGTGACCGCAGACGATCGGCAGTTCACGTTGCGCATGGCCTGGCGTCGAGAACCACGGATAGAAGCCCGGCTGCTGGGTACCTGGCTTGCCTTTTTCCTCGAAACCGATGCGTCCGTTCGGCGTGCAGTAACGCATGCGGGTGAAGATATTGACGATGGCGCGGAAACGGTCGGTGCCGTTCAATTTCGGCGACCAGTTCGGCTGGTTGCCATACATCGCTTTCAGATGCCGTGCCGCCTGATCACTCTGCAGGATTTTCTCGACTTCGCGCGCGCGTGCCGCGGCCATGTCCAGCGTCCATTTCGGTGAAAGTCCGGCATGCACCATGGCGAAACCGAGGTTGCGGTCGACATGGAAAAGTTTCTGCCGGGTCAGCCACCCGATGAGCTCATCGCGCTCCGGTGAAAACAGCACCCGGTGCAGGTCGGGATTGACCTTGTTCTGGTCGCCCTCGCTGCGCTGGGCGATGGCCAGCAGCGACATATCGTGGTTGCCGAGCACTACTGTGCTGCGTTCACGCAGGGAGTACACGAGATTGAGCGTTTCCAGTGATTGGCCGCCGCGGTTGACCAGATCGCCGCAGAACCAGAGATGGTCCTGGGCCGGGTCGAATTTGATATGGTCCAGCAGCCGGGCCAGTACGTCATAGCAGCCCTGTAAATCACCAATGGCATAGGTTGTCATTGAGTGGGTAATCCGAATTTTCAGTCCCGGCCATTATAGCGCCGGCGCGGCATGGCCGCCTGAATAGGTGCCGTCGCTCAGACCGCGGATTCGGACAGGAAATTCGCCAGATGTACGAACGCCGACACCGGAAGCTGCTCGGCACGGGTTTCCGGCTTGATGCCGGCCGCCTGCAGCTGCTCGCCGGTGCAGAGCCGCGACAGGGCGTTACGCAGGGTTTTCCGGCGTTGGCCGAAGGCATCGCGCACGACGGCGGCGAACATTTCCGGATCACGGATGCCGACTTGGTTCGGCTCACGAGGTATCAACCGGACCACGGCCGAGTCAACCTTCGGTGGCGGGTTGAAGCTCTGCGGAGGCACATCGAACAGCGGGATCACCTCGCACACTGCCTGCAGCATCACGCTTAGCCGTCCGTAGACTTTGCTGCCCGGCTCAGCCGCCATGCGTTCGACCACTTCCTTCTGCAGCATGAAATGCATGTCACGGACCTGCGTGCAGTGTTCGAGCACGTGGAACAGAATCGGGGTCGAGATGTTGTAGGGCAGGTTGCCGACCAGGCGGATGCGGTTTTCGCCGGCCAGCTTGCCGAAATCGACCTGCAACACGTCTTTATGCACGATGGTCAGTTCGCCGATGCCATGCGCGGCTTCGCTCAGCGGCGTAATCAGGTCGCGGTCGAATTCGATGACGGTCAGGCTACCGTGTTTTTTCAGCAACGGGAAGGTGATGGCGCCCTGGCCCGGACCGATTTCCACCAGCATATCGCCCGGTTTCGGGTCGACCGAATGCACGATATGCTCGATGATGCTGCGGTCGGTCAGGAAGTGCTGGCCGAGGTTTTTCTTCGGTGGCGCCTTGAAATGGCTCATGCCGCTTTTCCCTGAAGCGCCAGTTTCCGGCATAACTGCACAGCCTGCCAAAGGCTCTCATCACCGGCCCTGCCGGTTCCAGCCAGATCCAGAGCGGTGCCATGATCGACCGCGACGCGCGGATAGGGCAGGCCGAGCGTGATATTGACGGCATTTTCGAAACCGGAGAATTTGAGCACGGGCAGTCCCTGGTCGTGGTACATGGCGAGGATGGCGTCGTTTTGGACCAAGCGTGCCGGCAGAAAAGCGGTGTCGGCCGGCAAGGGACCTTGAAGATGGAAGCCCTCGGCCCGGAGCTTTTCCATGACCGGAATCATGACCTCGATTTCTTCATGGCCAAGCAGCCCGTCTTCACCGGCATGCGGATTCAGGCCGAGCACGTGGATGTCCGGATTGGCGATGCCGAACTGCGCCTGCAGGCCGCTTCGGGTGATGCGTAGCACGCGTTCCAGGAGCTCGGGGGTGATGGCGTCGGCGACCGCGCGCAAGGGCAGATGGGTGGTGGCCAGCGCAACTCGCAGGTGCGCGTTGGCCAACATCATCACAACCTCGACGCCGGCCTGTTCGGCCAGCAGTTCAGTGGTGCCGGTATAGGGTATGCCGGCGGCATTGACCGCGGCCTTGTGAACCGGGCCGGTAACCATGCCGTCGAATTCACCCTTCAGGCACCCTTCTCCGGCACGCAATAAGGCAGCGATGACCTGCGCCGAATTGGCCGGTTCAAGGTGACCGGGACGCATCGGTATCGGCGCGGTTATGGGCATAACAGCTAGCTCACCGGCGACACATTCGTCGCCGGCTGCTTTACAGCGCAAAGGGAGTTTCAGGGCCTGTGCGGCAGCGTGCAGATGACTCGGATCAGCGAAAACGGTCAGCCGGCAACCGTGGTCCCGTTGTGCAATCCGGACACACAGTTCCGGTCCTATCCCGCTTGGCTCACCGGGCACCAATGCCAGATGCGGCCGTATGGCCATCAGATCGGAGCGAGACGCGACTCGACGAAGGCTTCAGCACGCAACTGGCGCAGGAAGCGTTCGTATTCTTCCTCGGCCTTGCGTTGGCCGATGGCTTCGCGGGCCTCGCGGCGTTTGTTTTCGGCATTGGCGTCCGATGAGCGCTTGCCCATACGCTTCATCACCAGGAATCCAGCATCGGTCTGGATGACCGGCGACAGCTCACCGTCTTTCAGCATGACGATCTGCGCGCCGATCTGGGTGCCCCATTGGTTCTGGGTAAACCAGTCGAGTACGCCTCCATTTTCGGCATTGAGGTCGGGGCTGGAAAATTCCTTGGCTAGCTTGCCCATGTCTTCACCTTTACTGATCCGGGACAGCATTTCTTCGGCTTTTTGCCGAGCAACTTCGTTGCCGCCGACACGGACCGGATCGATCAGAATGGCCTGGGCGCGGTATTCTTCAACCTGCTTGGTCTGGGAGGCATCCCGGGTTTCGGCCAGCTGAATCAGTTGGTAGCCGCTGGGGCCACGAACCGGCTGGGACACGTCTCCGGCTTTCATTTCCGAAATCATGGTGGTGAACTGCGGCGGAATAGAGTCGAACGTGCGCCAGCCGATGATGCCGCCTTCGAGGGCGTTTTGGGCGTCCGAATAACGGATGGCGGCGGCTTTGAAATCCATCTTGCCGGTCGCAATCAGCTCACGGATCCCATCGATTTTACGTTTGGCGGTCGCCACCTGATCGGGGCTGGGATTTTCAGGAAGTGCAACGAGCAGATTGGCTAAAAGCACTTCGGGACCCGAGGCCTTCTGACTGGACACGTATTGCTCCACTTCCGACTCACTGACTTGGACGCGGCTTTGTACGTAACTCTGGCGCAGACGCTGTTGCAGAAGCTCATCACCGAGGTTACTACGGTAGTCTTCCAGCGCGATGCCCTCCTGCTGAATGCGCTGCGCGAACTGTTCCTGCGTCATTTTGTTGGAGCCGGCGATGTTTTGGATGACTTGATTGAGTTCGGCATCGGACACACGGATGCCGATATCCTTGGCGCGGTTGATCTGCAGGCGTTGCAGAATAAGGCGTTCCAGCACCTGACGTTCCAGCACGTTATCCGGAGGTAGCTGGTTGGCCTGCTTGGCATATTGCGCTTTGATGTTACCGATGGCACGTTCGAGCTCACTACGCAGGATGACATCTTCATCGATGACAGCGACGATGCTGTCGATGGCGGTACTGGCTTGCGTGGTCTGGGCCAGGGCGGTGCCTTGGAGTCCGGGGCCGAGAAGCAGGGCAAGCGCCAGGGATTTGGGGATGACAGACATGCAACACTCCGGAATCGGTTTAAAGCGGAAAAAACGGGGTCGATACATCAAAACGCTAGGATACCATTATCCTTGAACAATTCAGGCCGGCCGCCCATGCTGCCCAGGCCGTTCAGCTCGAGCTCCAGGAACACGCCGGTATTCTCGCGGCTGTCGAAACTGCGGATATACCGGCGCCCGAACACCCGGAATGCCATGCAGCAGCTGCGCCATTCGAAACCCAGCAGGCTGTCGAGGTTCTGGTTGTCGCGCAGGGAGTAATTCCAGCGTCCCATCACCCGCCAGTTGTCGTTGATGGGTAGGACAATGGCGAAGTCGGTTTGTTCCGCAAAGTCCTTGCGGAAACGGTATCCGGCATTGAACTGCAGTCCGTTCGGACGTGACCAATAGCCGCGGATTGAAGACAGTTCGGTCTTGCGGTCGGACGGATTCCAATGCTGGGTCACGCCGATCTGCCATTCGTCGCTAAGCCGGATATTGGCCTCGGCCACCCAGGCCGAACCATCGGCCGGCTGTACCGGTTCGCCGGGCAGGGTCACTTTCGGCGAGTCGAAGTAGGTGATGCGGCCAAGGCTGAAATTCATCCGTTCCTTGCCGGACTCCGAGCTCAGGAAGCGGGTGGTCAGTGCCGTGGTCAGCTGGTTGGCATCGGTTTGCCGGTCGGCACCGCCATAGCGGTTTTCCCGGAACAGCGATGGCCACATAAAGGTCAGCGGCTGGGTATCGAAGGCCGGGATGTCGGTTTGGTCACGGTAAGGCACGTTCAGGTAAAACAGGCGCGGTTCGAGGGTCTGGATGAAATCCAGCCCGGCAATGCTCACCGGCCGTTCGAAATAAGCGCCGGCATCCAGACTGAAAATACCCAGACCGCGGCTCAGACGCGTGGGTGCGGTGACATCGAATGGATCCGGATTGATCCAGTATTCGGTCTGCCGCCAGCTTACGCTCGGGGTGGCGAACCAGTTGCCGCCACTCAGCGGGAATTTGACGAAGGGCGTGACATCGATGCGACGGCCATCGTTCAGAACATCATGTTCGAAAACCACAGCTTCCGCGTTCAGTCCGGCCTCCAGCCAGGAGCGGAACGGTTTGCTGCCACTCAAGGCCAGACGTGGCATGCGCCGGTAAGGTTCCGATCCCGGCGCCTGGGTCGGGTTGGCGATTTCCCAGTTGGCGGCGGTCAGGTCGAGATTCCAGTACTTGCCGCGCCCGTGAAAGCCCAGTTCGCTTTTCAGCAGGGCCGTCGAGGTTTCGGTGATCGAATTCCCGAAATCGGAGAAGTAATACACGTCGCTGACCGTGTTGAGGCTGCTCTGGAAATACCAGGCACGGTTCATTGCCGTGAAGTGTTCCCAGCCGATGCGATACCGGTCTCCGCCCCGCAGGACATCCCCGGAAAGATAGCTGCCATCCAGGATTCCGGCATTGTTCTGTGTCAGGTAACGGAATTCGCTGCCAAGCATCAGGCCCCGCTCGCTCAGATAACGTGGGGTCAGGGTGGCATCGTAGTTGGACGCCAGATTGAGGTATACCGGTACCGAAATATCAAACCCGTTCAGGCTGTCCTGGCCGACTTTTGGAGACAGTAGCCCTGATGCGCGTGCACTGTCGGTTGGAAAGCGCATCGCCGGCAACCATAGGATGGGAACACCACCCACTTCCAGTTTGACGTTTTTTGCCACCCCCTGGTGGGTCTTGTCATTGACCTTGATTTCATCGGCGATGAATTGCCATTGCCGCTGATTGCTCGGACAGGTCGAGAAATTGGCACCGGTGAGGCGGCTGCCGTCATTCTGCACGATGACTTTTTCGGCGCTACCGTTTCCGTTGCTTTCATGGAATTGGTAATTCAGTCCGCTCAGCGCGATGTCACCGGTTTTCTGGTTGCCCTCGGCAGTCTTGGCTGTCATGCGCAGGGCATTGTTTTGAAACCTCACCGGCCCTTCGGTACGGTAGGTCTGGCTGGCATGGTCGAAGCGTAAGGCATCGGTGGCGAGCCATTCGCTGCCCCGACGCACTTCGACATTGCCTTCGAAAAGCGACTGGTCGCGCGTGCCGATATCCAGAGTATCCGAGCTGATATCGGCGGGCTGGCTTGCCGGGTCGACGCTTTCACCGGCCAGCGGCTGGAAAAGCGGCAGATTGTCAGGATTCCCGCACAATTGCCAACCGGTTCCGCCGGCTTCTTGATTCTGGGCATGCGCATCCAGGGTGGCAAGCAGGCTCAGAGAGGCTAAAAATAAACGGGTTCGGCGCACGCATGATCCCAGTCAGTAGTTATGGTGTATTTTACCCCTTAATAGCTGGCTTAGGCGGACCCCGAGATGACCGACACAATCAAAACCGATGCCGATTGGCGTGCGCAGTTGAGTCCGGAGCAGTACGCGGTCTGCCGCTGCTCAGCCACCGAGCCGCCCTTCAGCGGAAAATATTGGGATCACCATGCAGCAGGCTTCTATCACTGCGTGGCTTGCGGGGCGGTGCTGTTCGCTTCCGACAGCAAATTCGACTCCGGCAGCGGTTGGCCGAGTTACTTCCAGCCGGCGGACGCGAAGGCCTTGAAGCTTGAATTCGATGATTCCCACGGTATGCGTCGCACCGAAGTGCGGTGTGCCGGTTGCGGCTCCCATCTGGGTCATGTGTTTACCGACGGCCCGCAACCTACCGGTTTGCGTTACTGCATCAATTCTGCGGCCCTGGATTTCAAACCGGCGGTTTAAGACTTCCGGCGTTCGTGATTCCAGAGTACTTCGCCATGCCCACTGGCGCGGGCCAATATACGTGCCAGAACGAACAGCAGGTCCGAAAGCCGGTTCAGGTAGCGGATCGCTTCAGGCCGGACCGCATCATGGCGTGATAGGGTCACCACTTCACGTTCGGCACGGCGGCTGATGGTCCGGGCCAGATGGCAGTGGCTGGCGGCCATGCCGCCGCCCGGCAGGATGAAATCCTTCAGCGCCGGAAGATCGGCATTGAAGGCATCCAGTTGCTGTTCAAGATGGTCGATGTCGTCATCGAAAATGGCCGCATGGCCCGGGATGCAGAGCTCACCGCCGAGATCGAACAGATGATGCTGGACGGAAACCAGCAGGTCACGAACATCCTGCGGTATATCGCAGGCCAAAATCAGGCCGATGGCGGAATTGGCTTCATCCACCGTGCCGTAAGCGGTGACCCGCGCGGAATCCTTGGATACCCGGCTGCCATCGCCCAGACCGGTGGAGCCGTCGTCGCCGGTTTTGGTGTAGATCTTGGTGAGCCGGTTGCCCATCAGGCGGCTTGACGCATTTCCGGAATGCGTTGTTTCAGCAGTTCGTAGCCGCCGAACAAAACGGTGGCATAGAACAGGGTACCGAGCAGGCCATTCTGGAAGAAGGGCAGGCCGGCAACGTAGGCGGCGGCCAGTCCGGCGGCGGTCTGCGGGAAGAACGCGGAGCCGTACCAGACCCCGAAATTGGTGACCAGAAAGAAAATCACGGCACTTGCGACGCTATAGCCGCCGACGCGCAGCACCGACACGCGCTTGCGCAGACCGAAGCCGAGAACAGCCAGTACCGCGATGGTGAGGTAGACCAGCCAGAAACCGGCGGATACGAAATAACTGAAATATTCGCCGCCCATCAACAGGCCCAGTGCCAGATCTGAGACGAACAGGGCGATCAACGGCACCAGAATGGCCAGCGATTTACGCGCGAAATAGGCGCCTCCGAAGAGGGCCATGGCTTCGACCGGCGAAAAATTGGGCGGATGCGGGATCAACCGGGTCAGCGCCACCGCCAGAATCATGCCGGTCAGCACGGTGAGATTGAGGGCAAGCGGACGGTTCGGCATACGGTTCTCGAAGCAGGAAAAAGTAATCGGTAATAGAATACCTTATTCAGCAGGATTTGAGAGAGCCCGTGGCGTCCGAAGTGTCTGAAAATGTGGATATCGCCATCGTCGGCGGCGGGCTGGTCGGATCCAGTCTGGCCTGCGCGCTGGAGCGTGCCGGTCTGTCGGTTGTACTCATCGAAGCGGCCGAAACGCCGGAGATTCCGCCCGGTTTCGACCAGCGCAAGCTGGCCTTGGCCCAACGCAGCATCGACGCCCTTGCTCGATTGGGCGTTCTGCCCCTGTTGCAGGCGCCACCAACAGCGATACGGCGCATCCATGTCAGTCGGACCGGTGATTTCGGGCGGACCCTGCTTGATGCCGCCGAATTCGGACATCCCGCCTTCGGGGCTGTTGTTCTGGCTCAGGATCTTGGGCTGGCTTTGGCAAAACGGGTCAGTCGCCTGCAACAGACCCGACGGATTTGTCCGGCCCGGGTTTCAGCCTGCCACTTCGTCGCTGAGGGTGCCCGATTGACGCTGGCCACCGCCGAAGGTAAAAAACACCTCTTGGCACGGCTGGTGGTTGCGGCGGATGGCACCGACTCGTGCATTCGAAAAGCCGCAGGCATTGCGACCCATACACATGACTATGGGCAAACCCTGTTCGTCAGTTCCCTGAGGGCAGATCAGGTCAGTGATGGAACTGCCTATGAGCGCTTCAGTGGGCAGGGGCCGGTAGCGCTGCTGCCGATGGCCGATGGCGCTTATGGCGCCATCTGCGCGGTGTCCACGGCCGATGCAAGGGCGCCCAGGGATTCAATCTCGGTCTGCGCGATGCGCTTGGGCTGGCGCGGATTCTGGTCGCCGAGGGCCTCAGCGCTGCAACCGCCGAAGCGTATGCCGAATCCCGTCAGGAAGATCGTTCACGAACCCTGGCCTTCAGTGATGGCTTGGCCCGGATGACCGCTAACACGGGGATGCCCGCGCATCTGCTGCGCTCGATGGTTTTGGGCGCCCTGGGCGCAGTACCGGCTCTGGCGGCCGGATTGGTGTCCGGAGCCATGGGCTACCGGGGTGCCGGAAGTTTCGAGGAAGTGCTGTGAAGCCCTTGGATGTCATCGTGGTCGGCGGCGGCATGGTCGGCCTGAGTGCGGCATTGATGGCCGCTCGGCAGGGTTTGCAGGTGGCGCTGGTGGAGGCGCATGCACCGAAAACCTGGCAGCGGGAACAACCGGATCTGCGTGTGGTGGCATTGGCACTGGATAATCAGGCGCTGATCGATTCATTCGGGCTCTGGCAGGACGTGCTCGCCCGGCGCGCATTTCCGTATTCCGCGATGACGGTATTCGATGCGGTGCATTCGTCCCCGCTGCGGTTCAATGCCGGAGATCTCGGGCGTCCGTATTTGGGTCATATCCTCGAGAACGATGTCCTGGTTGAAGTGCTTTGGCAGGCTGTGGTTCAGGAGCCCAATATCCATCTGTATTGCCCGGATAAAATCGGCAGCATGCATGAATCCGAATCCGAGGTCCGCATCGGCTTGCAACGCGGTGTGGAATTGAGCGCGCGGCTTGCCATCGGTGCCGATGGTGCATCGTCCCGTGTGCGTGATCTGCTCGGCATCGGCGTTGATGAAAAGGACTATGGCCAGAAAGGCATGGTGGCGTTTGTGCACACCGAAATCGGCCATCAGAATACGGCCTGGCAACGGTTTCTGGATACCGGGCCATTGGCGTTCCTGCCCTTCGGCGATCACTGCTGTTCGATCGTCTGGAGCCTGCCACAAGCGGAAGCCGATAGGTTGTTGCAAACCGAGCCGGAGACCTTCTGCCATGCGCTGGATTCGGCTTTCGCCGGCACGCTTGGAAAGACCCGTCTGGTTTCGGAACGGGCGGTGTTTCCTCTGCGCCGCAGATTGGCAAAAAACATGATCCAGGGCCGCACTCTGCTGCTCGGCGACGCCGCGCATGCCGTGCATCCGCTGGCCGGGCAGGGCGTCAATCTGGGCCTGAGGGATGTCCGGACATTGCGTGATGCGCTCATGCTCTCCAAACAGAAAACCGGTGATGCCCTCGATGGCGCTCAGCTCGCACGCTGGGCGCGGACGCGCTATTCGGAAAATACCTTGGCGGCACTGGCCTTTGAAAACATCAACCGTGTTTTTTCGAACGACAATATGGCGCTTTCATTGCTGCGCGGTCGGCTTCTGGGCCTGGGTGACCGCATCACTCCGATGAAGAACGCCATGGCACGTTATGCTGCCGGACTTTAGGCCCGTTTTTTTCGCTGACGCAGCAGGGCG
>JAJTGG010000043.1 GCA_021299355.1 Lysobacteraceae bacterium | reverse complement strand
ATCGATCCGCTGGTGCACGATCTGCGTTTCGTGGAAGACAACTGGGAATCGCCGACCCTCGGCGCCTGGGGCCTGGGCTGGGAAGTCTGGCTGAACGGCATGGAAGTCACCCAGTTCACCTACTTCCAGCAGGCTGGCGGCCTCGAATGCAAACCGGTCACCGGTGAAATCACCTACGGTCTCGAACGTCTGGCCATGTATCTGCAGAATGTCGACAACGTGTATGACTTGGTCTGGACCACCGGTCCGCAGGGCGTGGTCAAGTACGGTGATGTCTATCACCAGAACGAAGTCGAGCAGAGCGCCTACAATTTCGAGCATGCCGATGTGGCCGAACTGTTCCACCGTTTCGATGCCTGCGAGAAGGAAGCGCTGAAGCTGGTCGAGCTCGGTCTTCCACTGCCGGCCTATGAACAGGTATGCAAGGCCTCGCACAGTTTCAATCTGCTCGATGCCCGCCGTGCCATTTCGGTGACCGAACGCCAGCGTTATATCTTGCGCGTGCGCACCTTGTCGCGTGCGGTGGCTGAAGCCTATTACGCCCAGCGCGAAAAGCTGGGCTTCCCGAACCTGAAAACGGTGTCCGCATGAACACGCAAGCCCTGTTGATCGAGCTCGGCACCGAAGAATTGCCGCCGAAAGCCCTGCCAGAGCTGGCTAAGGCCTTCGCCGACGACATCGCCGAAGGACTGCATAAACGTGGCCTAGCCATGGGTGAGGTGCATTGCCTGTATTCACCGCGCCGGTTAGCGGTGCGCATTGATGCGGTACAAAGCGAACAGCCGGCACAGCATTCGGAAGTGTTCGGCCCTTACGCCAATATCGCGCTCGATTCCGCCGGCCAGCCCACGCCTGCCCTGCAGGCCTTTGCGCAGAAAAACGGTCTATCCATCGACCAGCTCGGCCGCATCAGCGATGCCAAAGGCGAACGCTTCGTCGCCCGCAGTTCGCGCGCAGGCAGCCTGACGCTCGAATTGTTGCCGGAGGTCGTCAACGAAGCGGTGAAAGCCATGCCGATTCCGAAACCGATGCGTTGGGGCAGCCGCGACACCCAATTCGTGCGTCCAGTGCATTGGCTGGTGGCCTTGTACGGCAATGCCGTGGTGCCGATGTCAGTGCTGGGCCTGAAGGCTGGGCGTGCCTCGCGCGGCCATCGCTTCCACGCACCGGAGGCGGTCGATATCGGCCATCCGGAAAACTATGTGGACACCCTGCGTGCAAAACAGGTGCTGGTGGATCCAGCCGAACGCCGGCAGCGTATCGCCGATCAGATCGGACGTGCCGCCGCTTCGGTCGGCAAGCGGGCCGATGTTCCCGAAGATTTGCTGACCGAAGTGAATTGTCTGGTCGAATGGCCGGCGGCCATCCTTTGCCAGTTCGAGCCGGCGTTTCTGCGCGTGCCGCACGAAGCACTGGTGTCGACCATGCAGGCCAACCAGAAATTCTTTCCGTTGCGCGAAACCGACGGCGCGCTGTCCGAATACTTCATCGGCATTGCCAACATCGATTCGAAAGATCCGGCGCAGATCAAGCAGGGTTACGAGCGCGTCATCCGTCCGCGCTTTGCCGATGCCGCGTTCTTTTTTGATGAAGACCTCAAGCAGGGCATCGCCGCCATGGCTGAAGGTCTGGCTTCGGTTACGTATCAGCAGAAACTTGGCAGCTATGCCGACAAGACCGCACGTATCGCGCTGTTGGCCGAAAGCATCGCCCGCGATGCCGGACTGAATTTCGCCCAGGCCCGACGCGCTGCCGAACTGTCCAAGGCCGATCTGCAATCGCGCATGGTCGGTGAGTTCCCGGAACTGCAGGGCATCGCCGGCCGTTACTATGCCAAGGCCGCCGGTGAGCACGAGGCCGTGGCCGTGGCCATCGATGAAGCGTATCTGCCGCGCTATGCCGGTGATGCCATCGCCGCTTCCAAGCTGGGCCAGGTGCTGGCCGTTGCCGAGCGTCTGGATACGCTGGCGGGTGGCTTCGCCGCCGGTCTGAAACCGACCGGCAACAAGGATCCGTTCGCCCTGCGCCGCAACGCGCTGGGTCTGGCGCGCACGCTACTGGAAGGCGGCTTCGATCTGCGTCTGGATCAACTGCTGGGCAAGGCCTATCTGAATGTCTACGAATACTGCATGACCTCGGCCGAGCAACAGGCCGCTGCCGAAGCCGTTTCGGACAAGCCCGACTTCTGGAAGAAATGGCTGGCGGAACTGGAAGCGCTGAAAGGCGACGACCATGCCGACCGTTATCTGGAAATCCAGCAGTTCATCCTCGACCGCCTGCGCGGTTATTTCGCGGACAAGGGCTACAGCGAGCGCCACTTCGACGCCGTCAACGCAGTCGCGCTGGAGTCGCTGCCGGATTTCGCCAAGCGTCTTGCCGCAATCGCCGAGTTCGCCGGCATGCCCGAGGCCGAAGCGCTCGCCGTCGCCAACAAACGCGCCGCTAACATTCTGCGTAAATCCACCGAGGAGGCCGCCGGGTCGGTGGATCCGGCCCTGCTGCAGGAACCCGCCGAGCAGGAACTGTGGCAGGCCCTGCAAACCGTCGAAGACGCGATTGCGCCGATGCTGAAGTCCCGGGATTACATCGGGGTGTTGCGGGCGCTGGCCGGTTTGCGCAAGCCGGTGGATGCGTTCTTCGAGGGCGTGATGGTGAATGCCGATGACCGCAAGGTGCGCGGCAATCGCCTTGCCCTGTTGCAGGTGCTGACCGATCAGTTCAATGCGGTTGGCGATATTTCGCTGCTGGCCTGACGCCGACGCTTAAGGCACAATCATCCATACCAACCGCACAGGAGATCGCCATGTCCAAAGGCATGAACCAGAAGAAAGAAACCAAGAAGAAGCCGGAAAAATCCCTGAAAGAAAAGCGCGCCGAGAAAGCCGCCAAGAAAGGGAAATAATCCAGATCTGTGGGCGGCCCTAGCGGTCGCCCGCAATCATGTTGTGCGCAATTCCTTCTTGCCGTAGATGCGCTCGAAAATCGGCGTGGCCATCAAGGTGGTGATCACCGCCATCAAGACCATGATGGTGAACAGCGTCGGCTCGATGATGCCGCGTTCCAGGCCGATGTTGAGGATGATCAGTTCCATCAGGCCGCGCGCGTTCATCAGCGTGCCGATGCCCATCGCTTCCTTGTGCGGTTCACCGCTCCAGCGTGCCGCCAGATAGCAGGCCACACCCTTTCCGGCAATCGCCACCAGCAGTACCAATGCGGTAAGTGCCCAAAGCGCCGGCGTGTTCACTAAACCGATTTTGGTGTTGAGGCCGGAATACACGAAGAACACCGGCAATAGCAGAGCCACCGTCAAGGGGTACATGGTCCGATGCAGTTCGGCGGCGAACTTGCCGCGCGGCATGGCCACGCCCATGATGAAGGCGCCGAAAACGGCATAGATCTGGATGTAATCGGTGAACCAGGCGCCCAGCATCACCAGCATCAAGGTGAACACCAGCATGTCCGGGCTGATCACGCCGCTTTTTTCAACACGTTCGCCCATCGGCTGCAATAGCCGGCGGACCAAGGTCAGGCAGACGATGGCAAAGAAAATCCCGCCGCCGATGGCAATGAGGGCGATGCTCCAGTCCGAGTTAAAGCTGGCCAACACCAAGGCCAGCACGCACCACGCAGCCATATCGTCAATGCTTCCGGCCGCCAAAGCCAGGGTGCCGAGCGAGGTTTTGGTCAGGCCTTGCTCGAAAATGATGCGGGCCAGCATCGGAAAGGCGGTAATGGCCATGGCCGCGCCCATAAATAATACGGCTTCTAAGCTGGTGGTTTTTTCGGCGAATAATTGCGGATCGTCGGCGATGAAATAGGCCAGCGTGCCACCCAATAAAAATGGCGCCACAATACCGGCGATGGAAATGCTGGCCGCGCTGCGCACGCGTTTGCGGATCAGATCGACATTGAATTCGACACCGATCAGGAACATGTACAGCACCAAGCCGAGCTGTGCGACCGAAAACAGAATGGCCTTGGATTCCGTCGGAAACAGGTAGGCCGAGAATTCCGGAAACATCCAGCCCATCAGCGACGGGCCTATCAACACACCGGCGATCATCTCACTGACCACCCGCGATTGCCCGATTTTCATGAACACCCAGGCGGTCGCCCGGCAAACGCCGAGGATGAACGCCATCTGCAGGAAGAACATCACCGATAATTCAAAGGGCGTCATCGTATCCTCCGCGTAATCACATCGGCAGCGGCGGAGCTTTGCAGTTCTTGGCGATGAACTCCTCGTGCGTCGGCATCAGATTGACCACGCCATGCATCACCTCTTTCACGTTGTTGACCATCTTTTCGATCAGCTCTTCCGATTTGGCATCGACCAGCGGGTGATAGCCCTGCGGCGTGATGCCCTGGCCGAACATGACCTGGAACCAGCTGACTTCGGTGAACAGCTCGTTGTTGAGCCGGTAGATGCGGCCGTTGGCGCGGAACAGATCCATCTTCTGCTGCAGGCTGTCCGGAATCGGCATGTTGCGCACGTAGTTCCAGAACGGCGTGTCATCGCGCTTGGTGGCCTTGTAGTGCAGGATGATGAAATCACGGATCTGCTCGAATTCCACTATCGACTGGCGGTTGAATTCATCGATGTTGACCTGATCGAAGCCGGAGTCCGGGAAGAACGAGACCAGCCGCGAAATGCCTTTCTGGATCAGATGGATGGAGGTCGATTCCAGCGGCTCCATGAAGCCCGATGACAGGCCGATGGCAACCACGTTCTTGTTCCAGAACTTCTTGCGCTTTCCGGTCACGAAGCGCAGCGGGCGCGGGCTGGCCAGGGCTTTGCCGTCAAGGTTGGCCAGCAGCACCGAGGCGGCTTCGTCGTCACTGATGTACTCGCTGCAGTAGACATGGCCGTTTCCGGTGCGATGCTGCAGCGGAATCCGCCATTGCCAGCCGGCACCGTGTGCGGTCGAGCGCGTGTACGGCGTCAGTGGCGACACCGACTCGCAGGGCACGGCCATCGCGCGGTTCATTGGCAGCCAGTGACTCCAGTCGTCATAGCCGGTGTTCAGGGTTTCCCCGATCAGCAGGCTGCGCCAGCCGGAGCAGTCGATGAACAGATCGCCAGCGTGAACGCTGCCGCTTTCGAGGGTCACCGAGGTGATGAATCCGGTTTCCGGATGCTGCTGTACCGAGGCGATTTTGCCTTCAGTACGCACCACACCCTTGTTCTCGGCATAGCCGCGCAGGAATTTGGCGTATAGGCCGGCATCGAAGTGGAATGCGTGTCCGAGATCCTTCAGCGGCGAATTTGGAATATCGTGTTGGGCACGCAGAAACTTGTTGTGTTCGCAGGCCAGCAGGTTCAGCGAATAATCCTCGATACGATCTGCTTTTCCTGCCAGATGCATCTTCAGCCAGTAATGGTGGAAATCGATCATGCCGGTGCTCTGGCCCATGCCGCCGAAGCCATGGATGTAGTGTTCGCCAAGGCCGCCCCAGTTGCGGAATTCGATGCCGAGCTTGAAGCTGGCCTGGGTGGCCTTGATGAAATCGGTTTCGTCGATGTCCAGCGCCGAGTTGAAATTGATGATCGGCGGAATGGTCGCTTCGCCGACGCCGACGGTGCCGATGTCGTCGGACTCGATCAGCTCGATGGCGAACTTGCCGTTCAGGGCCTGGGAGAGGAAGGATGCGGCCATCCAGCCGGCGGTGCCGCCGCCGACGATGATGACTTTCCGGATACCGGCATGACTCATGATACGTTCCATTTCAGCTGTGGATAAACGTGAACATCTTAGCATTGCCCTCAGCCACCGATGTGGAGGTCGCCGTGAAAATCTAGGCTTTCGTCATTGCCCTTCCCGTCCTCCCTCCGGTCTGGATACGGATATTGCCGGACTTCCGGTGTTGGGCGTACTCTGTACATTCCAAGGAGCCATCACCATGACAGTCCTGAAAACCGCGGCATTCATCCTGGCCGCCATGCTGTTCACCGCGCCCGGCGCCGTCGGTGCCGATACCGCGACACCGGTCCCGAAGCCCGACATCGGCAGCATCCAGCGCCTGAACACTTTCCCGTCCGTGCATGTGCCACCGCGCGATGTCGATGTCTGGCTGCCACCGGGTTACTCCGGAAAAACCAAATATGCCGTGCTGTACATGCAGGACGGCCAGATGCTGTTCGATGCCGGAATTACTTGGAACAAGCAGGAGTGGCGTGCCGATGAAACCGCGGCCCGGCTGATGGCCGAGGGCAAGGTCCGCCCGTTCATCATCGTCGGCATACATAACGGTGGGCCACGCCGCCATGTCGAGTATTTTCCGCAGAAACCGTTCGAGGCCCTGCCGGATGACTTCCGCCGCCAGCTGCTTGGCATGAATCGCAACCCGCAGCAGGTGCTGTTCGACGGTGAGGTCGATTCCGATGCCTACCTGAAGTTTGTGGTGGAAGAACTCAAACCTTATATCGACAGTCACTTCAGCGTCTACACGGGCCCCGAGAATACCGCCGTGATGGGCTCCAGCATGGGCGGCCTGATTTCCATGTACGCCATTTCCGAATATCCAGAGGTGTTCGGTGCGGCGGCTTGTATTTCCACGCACTGGCCCGGAATCTTCACGGTGGACAATAATCCCATTCCGCAGGCGTTCTTCGACTACATGCGCACGGCATTGCCGGATCCGGCAACGCACCGGATGTACTTCGACCACGGTACCGCCACGCTGGACGCCCTGTATCCGTCGCTGCAGGTCCGCGCCGATACTGTAATGCGGCAGCGGGGATACACCGATGCCCGTTGGCGGACGCAGGTATTTCCGGGCACCGAGCACAGCGAGCAGGCCTGGGCGGCGCGCCTGGATATTCCCCTGCAGTTCCTGTTTCGGCCGGACTGACCGATGTTCCGTCCCGATATCGTTCCGCAGGTTTTGCCGATACCCGGCGGTGGCCTGTGTCTGGTTTTCGATGACATTCTGTTGGAGCCCGAGCGATGGCGAAGCCGTGCCGCCGAGTTTGGAGCACAATTCGAACCGCCGCAGCACAACGCCTATCCCGGACGCGAGCTGAGGCTGCCCGATACGGTCACGGCGGCTCTGCTCGGTACGCTATCACCCTGGCTGCAGCATCATTTCGGCATTGTCCGCATCGTCGACGGTTACTGCCGCCTGTCCATGGTGACCTTGGCGCCGGAGCAATTGACACCGGCGCAATCGCTTTGCCACCGCGATCGACTACATGACCCTTCGGGGAAGTTGCCCTTGGCCTCGGTGCTGTATCTTTTCGATGATCCGCCGCTTGGAGGTACGCATTTTTTCCGGCCCCTTCTGGAGAAGGCGCCGCTGATGCAGCTGCTAATTGATTCGAACCGCATGGAGGCAGAAGCGTTTTTCCAACACTACCGCCTATCGCGCGGCTACATGACCGACTCCAACGCTTATTTCGAGAAAGTGCTGACGGTTCCCGCGCGGTATAACCGTATGATCGTCTATCCCGGCATGAACTTCCATAGCGGTGATATCGGCCGGCCCGATGCGCTGACTGAAGATCCCTTGACCGGGCGCCTGACCTTCAATGGCTTTTTTGCCGGCACAATGGCCTGATCAGGGCAGTACCAACACCTCGGTTTCATCCAGCACCTTGGTGCCGTCAGCGCGGTCGCCGCCGAACAGCATGCCGCCGCCTTTCGGCGATAGGCCGCGATAACCGCCGTCGTAATCCCAGGTGTTCAGATACAGCTTGATTCCCGACAGTGATGCCGGGTTATCCAGTGCCTTGGCCGGAATGGTGATGGTCAGCGTGCGCGCCCTGGCATCGGCGGCGACCTGCGCGCCCGGACTGGACACCCGTCCCTCGCTGGTGGCATCGGCACCATCGGCGCCGAACCAGGCATTCGACCAACCGTGCGTGCGCATCCGGTAATGCCAGCGCATGCCTTCGGGCAGGCTGCCGTTCTGTTGCGGCATCAGCGTGCTGCCGCCGGCACGCTCGGGCAGTTGCAAAAAGGCGGTGACCGCGACATGATCGAAACCGTTCGGCGGATTCCAGAACTGGGTCATGCCACGCAGCTGCAGTACGATGCGCAGGGTGCTCCCTGCACGCTGCACGCGCACGGATTCGATATCGCCCTGACGGTGCTCGCCCCAGCTGATATCGGTGGGGTAGCGCAGGCCGCCGCTGCGGCCGCGGTCGTCGCCGCGGGGGTCGGTTCGTTCCAGCAGCGTTTGCCAATTCCGGCGCACGAGGAAAGACTGCGGCGCCGAGGCGCTGGCTGTGCTCTCTTGCCAGGCCACGACCCGATGCGTGTCGCGTGACTCGGTCAGACTTTCGATCTGTAGCCGGGCCTGCCAGCGTCCGTTGGCCGAGGGCGACACCGTCACGGCATGAGCCAGATCACCGTTCAATGTCAGCTGGAAGGGGTCGGCGTTGCCGTTGCGCCCCTGCACAACAAGGACATCGCCTTCAACCGTTTCCGGCAGGGCATCGATCCGCAAGATGGCCGAAGGCTTCGGATTTGCCGGGATGCCGCCATCGGGCAGCAGCACAATGCCGGCGCGGGCCGGCAGCACTGCGGACATCCGGCCCTTGGTATCGGCAGCGAGTGTTTTCGGGAACGCCGTCAGTGAAAGCGCCGTGCGCCAGCCGCGCACATCCGGACGGCCGGTGTCGAGATTGTCGAGCACGTGTGGGCTGTCCGCGGTGTTGAACAGCACTAGCGCATCCGCGTTGCCGTGGCGCATGCGGTAGACCAGCACCCCGGCTCCGGTGGCGCTGTCCTTGAGCACTGTCGGGCTGCCGTGGGTGAAAAGCTTCTGCGATTTGCGCAGGGACGTCATGGTCTGCAAGCTGCGGTACAGCGGTGCGCTTTCATCGAAACGGTCCCTGCCGCCGGAGCCGAAGCCGGTTTTGAACATAGCGCCACGCTGTTCGGTGAAGCCCTGTTCGGTGCCGTAATAGATGACTGGTATACCGGGCAGGGTCATGATCAACAGCAGATTCTGCTGCAGTGCCGCCATACCGCCGTTGGCCAGGAAGCGGTCGACGTCGTGGTTGTCGACGAAGCTCGGCATCAGATGCGGGCTTTCATGCACGCGCATCATGGTCTCGATGCGATGGCGCATTTCCCGCGTCGGGCGGCCTTTGGCGAAGATGTCGATACCGGTGCCATACAGCGGAAAGTTGATCATCGCCGGCAGCAGGGTCTGGCCATCGGCGCCGCGTACGAAGGATTCGATTTTACGGCTCTGGGTTTCCTCAAACGGCTTGTCAATGCCGAAGCCTTCACCGAACACATGGAAGTTGCTCCGGCCGGTGGCCTCGGCTACGCGCAGAATGCCGGGTTGCTGCGGATCATCGGCATACAGGAAGTCGCGGAAATAATCCGGTGGCACGTAAAACGCGGTATCGACCCGGAATGCATCCACCCCGGCATCGCGGATCCAAAAGCCATAGCTTCGGCGTAGCGCTTCGCGCACGCGCGGATTTTCGGTATTGAGATCGTCCAGCCCGGCCATCTGCCAGTCATGTTCCTGCGCCGGATTGGTGAAGTCGCGGATGTCGGGTGTCCAGTGATAGATGGCCTCGCGCGCCTGGGCCGGAGCGCGTGCGTCGTTGCGGTTGAACGGTTTCTGCGAGGGCATTGGGCCCTGCGCCGTGGCCGCCTCGCGCCGGTAGCCCAGGGCAGGATTCTGCGCATTCCACTGTTTGGGGTCGTAAGCGAAGAAATTGCCCATGTGGTTGACCACGATGTCCTGGACCAGATACATGCCTTGGCCGTGCAGCCGCCGGCTCAGGTTCTGCATGTCGCTCAGGCTGCCGTAGTGCTTGTCCACGGTCATCAGGTTCTCGGCCCAGTAGCCGTGATAACCGCTGTATTGGGCCGTCGGGCTCCACCACTGGTTGGCCACCGGCGGTGTAATCCAGACGGCCGTGGCCCCCAAGTTATTGATATAGCTTATTTTATTGACAAGGCCGAGAAGATCACCGCCGGAATAGTGGCTGTTTCGTCTTGGGTCGTATTCACCGACGCCTTGGTTGTTGTTGGTGGCATCGCCGTCATTGAAGCGGTCCACCATCACGAAATAGATGATTTGCTCGCGCCAATCCGGCGAGGGAACATGCAATTCGCCGGAGCTCTGCGCATTCACATTGCTGAGGTTGGCCGATAGGACAAGAGCGACGATTTTCGTTGGCAAAGAAACTCGCTTCATGAATAATTCCGCTTACAATTCAATTTGTTAGATAGCAAAGAATGGCATGCCATAGCGACCTTACGAAGCTGAATATGCAATGAATACGTATGTATTTAGTGTTAATACTTTATAAAGTCTGCAATCATTTTAACCGTTCGTTAATAAAAAACGGGTATGCCGTCTGGAATGCACCGTTACGATTGCCGCAACACATTCAATCACATTTTGCTGTTACATGGAGAGGGATAATGGTACTTAAGCGCAACATGCTCAGCGTTGCATTGATGTCGGCCACCATGCTGTTGGTGGGAACCGCGAATGCCCAGGATGCGACCGATGCTGAAAAAGCAGCGGCCGCCAAGAAAGCGGCCGATGCCGAAACCATCGACAAGGTGACCGTCAAAGGCATTCGTCGCGGTATCGAAGACGCTATCGACACCAAACAGACTGCAACGGGTATCGTCGAATCGATTTCCGCCGAGGACATCGGCAAACTGCCGGATTCCTCGATTGCCGAATCCATTGCCCGTCTGCCGGGTCTGACCGCCCAACGCGAGCGTGGCCGTGCAACCCAGATCAACATCCGCGGTTTCGCTGGCGATTTCGCCGGCACCACCTTGAACGGACGCGAGCAGGTCAGCCTCGGTGACAACCGCGGTGTCGAGTTCGATCAATACCCGTCCGAGCTGCTCAGCGCCGTGACCGTGTATAAAACGCCGGATGCTTCCTTGGTCGGCCAAGGCCTTTCCGGTACCGTCGATCTGCAAACCGTCAAGCCGCTGAGCTTCGGCGAGCAGGTCGTGGCTTTGAACTACCGCTTCGATCAGAACAAAGTCGCCGGCCAGACCGAAAACGGTGGTCGCTACAGCTTCTCCTACATCGATCAGTTCATGGACAACACCCTCGGCATCGCGATCGGCTACGCCCATCTCGACAGCCCGAGCCCGGGTTACCAGAATGAATCCTGGGGTTATGCCGATGGTCCGAGCGGCACCAAGGTCTCGGGTGGCGGCAAAATCTACAAATTCGACAACAACCTGAAGCGCGACGGCCTGATGGCTACCGTGCAGTTCAAGCCGACCGAATTTTATGAAACGACCTTGGATTTGTTCTATTCCACATTCGACAAGACCGAAGTCAAAACTGGCCTGGAATACGGCACAGCTTGGGGTCAAGGCGTGCTTCAGCCGGGTTATATTGTCAATAGCAACAAAACTATCACCGACAGCACCTGGACCAATGTGAAGCCGGTGCTGCGCATGGACAGCAATCCGATTGAGGACTCGCTGTTCTCCCTCGGCTGGAACAACAAGGTCAAGATTGATGACAACTGGTCGGTTGCTGCCGATTTTTCGGTGTCGAGCGCGACCCGTAATTTTGACGTACTGGAAACCTATGCGGGGCTTAAAGGCAATGGTACCAGCACGCTTAGAACAGTTCTGGATTCCAGCGGCCAGTTCAACAATCTGACCTTCGGTACCGATCTCAACGATCCGAGCAATCTGCAGCTGATCGACGCCGGCAACTGGGGTCAGGACGGTTACTACAAGGCTTTCCAGATCAAGGATGATATCCAGGCCTTCCGTTTGGATGCCACCCGTAGCTTCGATGAAGGTTTCCTGAGCAGCGTCGAATTCGGTTACAACTTCACCGACCGTACCAAGCAGAAGAGCGCGGATGAGTACAAGCTCTGCATCAAGGACTGCACCTATTCGGGCGGCGTGAAAGATACCGCCCCGTTCCCGGGCACGACCGGCAGCTTCAGCTTCGGCGGCGTTGACGGCCTTGCCATTTTTGATGCTGCGACGCTTTTGAATTCCGGTTTCTACAACCTGGTCCGCAAGGACGACAAGGACATCACCCGCAAGAACTGGG
>JAJTGG010000042.1 GCA_021299355.1 Lysobacteraceae bacterium | reverse complement strand
GCGCTGGGCGGACAAACGCCAGCACGCCGAACAGCAGAAAGAAGCATGCGGCAAGTACGACGATGGATTTTGCAACAACAAGCATGGGGTGTCCTTAACGCAGCGCTTGCATTCTACTCCGCTGCGGGCGTTCCAACATGGCGCGGTTCAGCGCCTTGATGCTTCAGTGTGCGAGCTTCAGGGTAGCGACGCCGGCAATGATCAGTGCCACGCCCAGGTAGCGCCCGAGGCTGCTGGGATCGCCATAATAAAGAACGCCGACCATGAACGTACCTGCCGCGCCGATGCCGGTCCAGATGGCATAGGAGGTGCCGATCGGGATCTCTTTCTGCGCCAGCCACAGCAGAAATCCGCTGAGCGCCATGAAGCCCACGGCAAGGGTGATGCCGAGGACACGGGTTTCTGCGTCCTGCGCCATTTTCAGGCCGACAGGCCAGCCGATTTCAAAAACCCCCGCGAGAAGTAAATAAAACCAAGCCATGAATTCCTCCATCTACGAGGTTGGAAACGGTAAGTATTGATGATTGATTCAGGCTGCAGCCACTCAGGACCGTCGCACTTTTAGCGAATCTTTAGCCCTTAGCATGTCACGCAGCTCCTCGATTGACTTCCACGGCCTGGCGCGGTGGAGCATTCGGTGGCAATTTGCGCACATAATTGCCAGATCGCAAGGTAAAGGTCGAGCGCTAAAATCAATTCATCTCGCGACCAGACTGGATTTCTCATTAATTTTTCTCATGCATGCTAACAGTTTATACAATCTAATTTGGTAGGCCATGAATGAGTGGACTATACCAAAATGTCCATAACTTGAATTTCGCTTTGATGTCGCCTCTGTCAGCATTGCCAAAAGCAAGAAACAATTCCCAATCGCCATTTTCCCATTCAACAGCCTTTTGTCCTGGGCTTTTTTTTAGACTTACGAAAAACGATGCCCAAGGCGACTTGTCTTCTAATCCTAATTTAGTTGCGTACTGATTTCTAGCAAACTCGATTTCGTACTTAACGCCTTCTGGCGAGATTGCGTAAGAGGAAGATGAATTAATGAAAATTTTCTGTGCTTCTTGTGGGCTTGATGTGAGTACTGTTACTGCCAATTCATCCCTTTCGGGAGCAATTCGTATTTCCTCGTCTGAGCTAGCCCAGTCAATTTGTACAAGTGGCATGCATGCTGTGAGGAGCAGACTCATCCCTAAGGCTAGAAAAATCGACCTGTGCCTGATCACAACAACTACCACTCAATTTTTTCTGCGACAATTCCAGGCTGGAAGCTCACATCACCTACTGTGCCCTGAATGGTAACTTCGCATTTTCGCATCACATCGCTGCAATTTTTCAGGATGGCTTTTCGGTCGTTTCGCTCGAGCCTTGAAATATCAATGATTATTGGGTTCATGTCGGCGTCATTCTTCGTAAGCATGAATATGTCCATCATGTACTGTCCTTTGCCACGAACTCTGACTTCTTTGTCATTGAGTGATTCCATATCAAGTCTCAAATCGTCTATATCCATCATTTCAATGAGTTCAAGTTCGGGAGCCTCAGGTGTGGTATCACCGGCCTGGACGTTGCTGTTTTCTGTCGAGTTGCCGGACTTTAGACGTTCCGCTTCAAATACATTACTATTTTGATTCGATTGATAATTATCTGCTTCTTTCGAACATGCCGATAGCGTTAATAAAAGAAGTAACATCACTAACTCTTTATTGAACATCACGCGCTCCTTTAACTAAATTTATAAATCCTGCATCTTCAATACAAAATATTCAGATTTTAGCTTGTGAAAATAAGTGCCTTTAGTTTTCATAACATACTATAAATAACTGATTATCCCAAACAATGCTCGGCAGGCGCGTCATTGGCTGACCATGGCCATCTGCAGTTCAGAATGTTCGCATCTAGCCCCTGCGGCCGACTCGTTGTAGAGTAGGCCCATATACAGGAGGGGCCTATGCAAGTGATGCTTGTGGCAAGATCCACAGGTGGTGCCGGTAAAAGCACGCTATCCGCCCGTCTAGTCACGGATTGCGCCCTGCCTGCTAAGTACACTTCTCTTGAATCAGGAAGGCAATCTGATGCGTGAATTGATTCTACTGCGGCACGCCCATGCCGAACCGGCCGACCTCGGCCAGGATGACATCGACCGCGCCCTGTCGCGCCAAGGTCTGGCTGAAGCCGAAGCGGCCGGGAACTGGCTGAAAGCGCGCGACCTGCACCCCGACCGCATTCTGTGTTCACCGGCACGGCGCACCCGGGAAACCCTGGAGCAGGTATTGCGCGTCACCGGCTTCGTCGAACAACGCCAGGACACCCGCATCTACGACGCCACGCCCGGTACCCTGATGCAGATCGCCGATGATCACCGCGAATGCAGCAGCCTGATGCTAATCGGCCATAATCCGGGTATGGAACATCTGGTGGCACTGCTCACCTCCGGTCAATCCGGGGATTTCCGCGGCCTGCCGGCCGCCGGCTTGGTGGTGCTGCACATTCCGGCCGACGCCGAGTTCGAGCCCGGCATCGCTAGCCTGGAACACTTCTGGTGGCCATGAGTGCGCGTCGCTGCGGCTAGCCTGTGGCTTCTGCTGGCGCTGCCCGTCGCGGCCGCTGATACCCCGGCGCTCTGGCGTTTCGATCCGCTGGCCTCGCAGGCGCAGTTCCGCGTGCACCTGCGCATGGGCATTCCGGCCGAGGGCCGCTTCAAAAGCATCCAAGGGGAAATCCGGCCGCTGCCCGAACAGAAACTGAGCGTGCGCGTGCAGCTCGATGCCCGCGAATTGGTGATGGGCGGGCCGGCGTGGATTCAGCGCGTGACGCACTCCGCCGATTTCCTGAACAGCGCCGCGCATCCCGAAATCCGTTTTCAATCGCTGCCATTTTCCAGTCAGGTGCTGGTATCCGGCGGCGATATCGTCGGCATGCTGACCCTGCGCGAACTCAGCAAGCCGGTAACCTTCCGCGTACTGCCCACCCAGTGCCGGCAGCCGGGCATCGCCTGTCCGATCTCGGCCAGCGGCACGCTCAACCGGCACGACTTCGGCATGCACGCCTACCGCTGGAGCCTGCGTGACGAGGTGGTGGTCGGATTTCAGCTAAAATTTGCCGATGATCACTAGACTGTCCGCGACCGTGCTGATGCTGGCGCTGGGCGCCTGCGCCAGCCTGCCCGAAAGCAAACATCGCGAAGCCGGCGCCTTTGCCGGCAGCCTGCAGGAAACCGCAACGGCCTGCAGCATGCCGGCCGGTTGCGGGCTGGATTCACCGCTGCGCGATCTGGCCGAAACCACCGCCGCGGCCGGCGGCGGCAAACATCAGGTCATCCTGCTCGATCAGGGCAGCGACGCACTGCTGACCCGCCTGCACATGATCGAGAGCGCGCGCCACAGCGTCGAGCTGCAGGTGTTCATCTACGACCTCGACGAAACCGGCACCCTGGTGCTTGATGCCCTTCTGCGCGCGGCCCAGCGCGGGGTGAAAGTGCGCCTGCTGCTCGATCAGCTGTACGGCCTGACCCGGCCGCAGCTGCAGGCCAAGCTCTCGGCCCTGCACCGCAATTTTGAACTGCGCCTGTACAGCCCGATGTTCAATCAGGCCAAAACCGACAAGGCCGAATTCTTCGCCGGCATCCTGTTCCGTTTCCAGAGCCTGAACCAGCGCATGCATACCAAGCTGCTGCTGGTCGATGACCGCATGGCGGTGGTTGGCGGCCGCAACATCCAGGACCGCTATTTCGATTGGGGCGCCAGCTACAACTACCGCGACCGCGACCTGTGGGTGGCCGGGCCGGCGGTGCTGGGCATGCGCGACAACTTCAATGCCTTCTGGCAAAGCGAACGCAGCGTGCCGGCGCCCGCGCTGGACGATGTGGCGCGGGTGTTGCTCGATGCGCAGGCCGATCCGCAGCGTCTGCAATTGCCGCAGCGTGCGTATTCGCCGCGCATGAATGTGATGGCCGCCATGGCGCAGGATGGTCCGCGTCTGCTGGCCACGCTGGCGCCTTACCGGCGCGCGGTGGGCGATGCGGTGTTCTACGCCGACCTGCCGGAAAAGCATGCCGATGAAGCCAGCAGCCGGGCGCGCGCCTCCAATGCGGTATATCAGGTCATTTCGCAGGCACAGTCCAGCGTGCTGCTGCAGACCCCGTATCTGGTGATGTCGCGCATGGCGCGGCAGACCTTCCGCCAGCTGAAGCGGCGCGAACGGCCGGTGCAGGTCTGGGTCTCGACCAATTCGCTGGCCGCCACCGACGCCTTCCCGGTGTACGCGCTGTCGCATAAATACAAGCGCCTCTACCTGCGCGAGCTCGGCTTACGCATCCATGAATTCAAACCGTTTCCGGTCTCGGCCTATATGCGCGTCGGCCGCGAGCCGGGCTGGCTGGATAAAAAGGAAACCGAAGCCGGCGACGGTCCGGGCCTGTTCGGTTACACCGGCTCCGGCATGCAGTCGCCGGTGCCGCTGAACAGGGAAGGCCAGCGCGTCGGGCTGCACGCCAAATCGATGGTGATCGACGACCGCATCGCAGTGATCGGCAGTCATAATTTCGATCCGCGCTCCGACGACTACAACACCGAAAGCATGCTGCTGATCGAGGATCCGGATTTCGCCGCGCTGCTGTCCGGCAGCATCCGCAATGACATGTTGCCGGAAAACGCCTGGGCCGTTGCCCCGCGCGAGACCCTGCCGGCCCTGGCCGATTTCAATTACACCATGGGCAAGCTGTCCGAGCAGATGCCGGTGTTCGATGTCTGGCCCTGGCCGTACGCTACCAGCTATCAGGTCCGTGCCGAGTGTGGCCTGATCGACTACATCGCTCCGGAGTTCAAAGACTGCAGTGAAGCGGTCGGTGACTTTCCGGAGGTGAACATGAGTCTGAAAGGCATCTACACCCGCATCATCACTGTTTTCGGCGCCGGTCTGGAACCGATTCTCTAAGCTCGAATTTTATAATATGAACCACCTTGGCAAAACCGATGATGCAATCACTCGTAAAGCCGTTTCGGGAAAAAAGCAAGGTCAGCCAATACTTTTTCTCTGCAAGTCGGTGCTTCGCGCTAAAATGAATCGACACCACCGGTCATACGCCATGCCCCGACTGTTCCACTACCTCTACCGCGTTCCGCTGCTGCTGGTGCATGCCTTGATCGGCCTTCCGATACTGCTGCTGTTGCTCAACCCGGTGTTCGGCCGCTTCAGCATCTATGGCGAACGCGTTGATCAGTGGGCAGCTGGATTCTGGTCGCGCATCCTGGTGCGCATCTTCGGTCTGCGCATACGCCGCTTCGGCACGCCGCTGCCGGGCGCGGTGCTGTTCGTAGCCAACCACATCAGCTGGATTGACATCTGCGTACTGCACAGCCTGCGCTGGATGGCGTTCGTGGCTAAGGCCGAAATCGAAAGCTGGCCGCTGATCGGCACCGTTGTCAGCCATGCCGGCACCATCTATCACCACCGCGGCAGCAACGATTCCCTGCACGGTGTCATGCATCAGATGCTCACGCGTCTGCAGACCGGTTTTGCGGTCGGCGTGTTTCCCGAAGGCCGCACTCATTCCGGGCACGCCATCGGCGTGTTCCATGCCCGCATCTTCCAGCCGGCGGTGATCGCCGGCACCCCGGCACAGCCGATCGCCATCAAGTACGGCGACAAAGGCGACGCCCAGGTGCTGATGGCGTTCGGGCCGAAGGAAAACTTCTTCAGCAATCTCTGGCGCGTGCTGGGTGAACCGGCGCGTCCGTGCGAGGTGCATTTCCTCGAACCGGTCGCCGCGCATGAAGACGGCCGCCGCAAGATGGCCGATCTGTGCCGGCAGCGTATCGTCGATGTGATGGCAGGCTGATGCGTTCACGGGTCTCGGAATACCGGGTCGAAGGCCTGCTGAAAAATCCGCACGTGCAGTCGGTGCTCAGTTCCAGTCCTTGGCGACGGCGGGCCGGTGCTGCGCGGTTGGCCGCGCTCGGCGCAAGCAGTCAGGTGCATGTTCTGGATCTGCCGGAGGGCATCCGCCTGGCCGGCATGTACACCGCCGCGCCCACCCCGCGCGCCGATGGCGCGCTGGCCCTGCTGCTGCACGGCTGGGAAGGCAGCGCCGAATCCAGTTACATCCAGCAAAGTGCCGCCGAGCTGTTGACGGCCGGGGTGGCGGTTTTTGCGCTCAACTTCCGCGATCACGGCCAGACCCATGGGCTCAACGAAGGCCTGTTCCATTCCTGCCGACTGCAGGAAGTAATCGATGCCACGCGTGCCGTACACCGCCACTACCGGCCGGGCCGCTTCGCGGTCGCCGGTTATTCGCTGGGCGGCAACTTCGCATTGCGCCTGGCCTTGGCGGCCGAAGCCGAACAGCTGCCGATCGATGCCGCGTTCGCGGTCTGTCCGCCGGTCGATCCCTCGGCGGTGCTGCGCGAACTGGAAACCGGACCGCCGTTCTACCATTGGTATTTCATGCGCAAGTGGCGCGCTTCGCTGCGCCGCAAGCGCGCGCTGTTTCCGCACGCGCACGCCTTCGGCGACGACATCCTGCGCCGCGACATGCGCGGCCTGACCCAGTGGCTGGTCGGCCAACACACCGACTGGCCGGATGAAGAAACCTACTTCGGCGGCTATTCGGTGGCCGGCGCGCGCCTGTCCGCCCTGCGGGTACCGACCCGCATCCTGGCCGCGGCCGATGACCCGGTGATTCCGATCGCCAGCCTGCGCGGCCTGCAGCTGTCGGATACGGCCATGCTGGAAATCTGCGAGCACGGCGGCCACTGCGGCTTCATCCGCGATTGGCAGCTGCACGGATTTGCCGAACAGTGGCTGAAAACCGGCCTGATTGCGGCGCTGGACGGGGTACAATAACGGTTTTCCCCCGAATCCCGAGCTTTCTATGTCCGATCACATCCTCGCCGCACTGCGCAGCGGTCAAGCCGCCGAAGCGCTGAGCCTGGCTGAAGCCCAGCTTGCCGAACAGCCGGAGTTGGCCGAAAACCATTACTGGCAGGCCTTGGCCTTGCAGAGTCTCGGCCGCAAGGACGAGGCTTTGGCGGCCATCGATGCCGCCATCGCGCGGGCACCGGAGCGTGGCGATTTTCCGATGACCCGTTCGGTCATGTTGCTCGGCGCCGGCGATCCGGTCCAGGCCCAGTCCGGCCTGATGGATGCCTTGGCCCTGAACCCCAACTACCTGCCGGCCTATGTCGGCCTGATTCACATCGCCGTCGGCCAGAACAATCTGGCCGAAGCTGCGCGCCTGGTGCGTCTGGCCGAGCGCGTCGATGCCGAAGATGCCGATGTGCTGATAGCGTACGGTTCGTTGCTGCAGGCCCAGGGCGATGCCGATGGTGCGCTGGCTAAATACACCCGCGCCAGCGAACGCAACCCGGATAGCGTGTTGGCGCTGAGCAGTCTCGGCAACGCCTATCTGCAAAAGGGCATGCCGTCCTTCGCCGTGCAGGCGCTGAACAGGGCTAGCAGTCTGTCGCCGGCGCAGCCCGGTCTGCTGCGCACCCTGATTACGGCACTGCTGGCTGAAAACGATTTGGCCGCATTGGGCTCGGCGCTCGACCGCCTGTTGGTGCTGGTGGCCGATGACCGTAATGCCCTGCAGCTGCGCATGCAGTTGCATCTGCATCAGAACGATCTCGCCGGCGCGCTGGTCGACGGTGAATCCCTGCGGATGTTGGCGCCGGATGATGCAAACGTACTCAATCACCTCAGCCAGGTGCATCTACGTTTGGGCGATGCCGCCGCCGCACGTGCCGTTTTGGATGACGCGCTTTCGGTGCAGCCCGAAAACGATGCACTCTGGCAGTTGCGTTGCACCTTTGAAGCCGGTCTTGGCGGCGATAGCAAAGCCCAGATCACCCGTTGGCTGACAGCCTGCCCCGGCAGTGGTGCCGCCCTAGAAGCCCTGGCGGTGCACGCCGAGGCGACCGGTGACCTGCCGGCCGCCGCCGCCGCCGCCGATGCCGCTCTGGCCATCTCCGAAGCTTTGCCCTTGGCGCAATTTGTGAAACTTCGCCAGGAGGTCCGCGATAATCCGGAAGCTGCTCTGGACCGTTTGTCGGCATTGGCGCAGCGTGCGAGCAGCCCCGAAGCGCAACGCATGGTATTGGCATGGATCGGCTTGGTCAGCGACCGTCTCGGCCGCTACGCCGAAGCCGCTGAAGCCTTTACTCGCATGGCGCAGATTGTGCCGCCACTAAAAACCCTGCCCATGCCGTATGCGGCCCGCGATGTGCCTGAAATCGGTGCCGAAGGCCGCCTGCTGTGGGCGCCGGTCGGTGCCCGCATCGAGCCGGTGCTGAATGCGCTGGCACCGGTGCTCGGCGCGCGCCTGTTGGCCGACCGCAACCAGCCCAGCCCGGCCCGCGATGACGGCTTCGGCGCCTTCCGTGCCGAACCCGGGACCGAATACGCCGGATCGGCGTTCAGCTGGCGCACCGGCGTGCAGGCGCTCGGTCTGCAGCCGGCCGAAGCGGTGGATTGGCTGCCGCAATGGGATGGTTACACGGCGGCGGCTTTGGCCGGCACCGAACTGACGGCGCTGATCATCGATCCGCGCGATGCCCTGATCAACTGGCTGGTATTCGGGAGCGCACAATCCTACGTGTTCCTCCCCAAAATCCCGCAGTCGGCGAAATGGCTGGCTGCCGGCCTGTATGCCTTGGCTGAAACCATCGATCACGGTCCGCAAACGGTGCATGTCATCCGAATCGACGCGCCGGAAACGGATGCCCTTGCCATTGCCGCACAACTGCAATCGGCACTGGCGACGGATGCCGCGCCGGACGCTTCGGTGCTGGCCACGCCGGTACTGGCGCTTGGTGGAATGCCGAACCGTTTCCCGGCGGGTCACTGGCGCAACTACCGTGACGCGTTTGCTGAGGCCTTTGCCGTACTGACCCCTTTGTCTGTGCGTCTGGGTTACCCGCAGGATTAAGTGCCCGACGGCAGCAGCGCCAGCAGCGCGATGCCGAGTGCGATGCGGTACCAGGCGAAGCCGGTGAAGCGGTGGTTGGCGATGTAAGCCAGCAGCCAGCGCACCGTGGCGAAACCGGTCATGGTGGCGGCGGTGAATGCCACCGCCAGTGCCGCCCAGTTTTCATCAGTGGCTGAACCGTTCTGCAGGGATTCCAGCAGGGCATAGCCACTGGCCGCGAACATGGTCGGGATGCCGACCAGAAATGCAAACTCCGCCGCCGCCGGCTTGCGGTTAAGGCCCAGCAGCATCGCGACGAAAATCGCTGCCGCCGAGCGCGACGTACCCGGGAATATGCCGGCCAACACCTGAGCCAGGCCAACCGCGACCGCGATCTGCCAGGTGATTGTTGTCGATGCCGGTCCGCGTTCGGACACGCGCTCTACCGCCAGCATGGCGATGCCGCCAAGAATCAGCGCCCAAGCCACTGGGCTGACGGTTTCCGGCAGCTCCCAGCCCAGCCAGCGCACTGGCAGGCCGACGATTGCGGTGACCGCAAACGCCGCCAGGATCTTCAGCAAAAAGTCGCGTTGCTCCCACTGCCGCCAGCCACCGGCCATGGCCAGCAGTCTGGCCTTGAACACCAGCGTGATAGCCAAAATCGCACCGGCCTGGATGGCGATATTGAACAGATCGGATTTCGGACCCAACCAATGCTGCGCAATCAACAGATGGCCGGTGCTGGAAATCGGCAGGAATTCGGTGATGCCTTCGATGATGCCCAGAAGCAGCGCGTTGATCAGATCGTGCATGGTCGGTCGCAGAGTCGTTTCGACCATTATACGGGCAGGCACGAGGACACTGTCATGCAGCTGTCATCGGCGGCGGCGACACGAAGAAAAATTCTCATAGTCAGTTGACGAAAATCCCATCTACACTGCAAGCACGTCATGGCGGTCTTCGTACCGGGGCTATGGACAGCCACCATGGCGTACTCTTTGCACCGCCCGACTCCCACAGGCTGGCTGGCATGCTCCCACACCGTAAACTTCCGTTTGGCAACCGCCTGCTGGTGCTGTTCTTGGCCCTCGTCGCGGCCCTGCTTGTTTTGGTAGTCCGGGCCCGCAGCGGCTCACGGTCACTTTAAGCACCAAAAAAGCGCATTTTTCCGATTAGCACCAATACGGTGCGTTACTGCGCACCGATGCCCGTCCTTGAGCTGAGGCCGATCAAGCACTTACCCCGCTTTGAAAAGTTGGCACGCTTCTTGCAAGAGTCTAGGTACCTTCCCTGACTTTTGAGTTGAAGCCATGTCCTACGAAAACGTTCTGAAACTGGTCAAAGACAACGCCATCGAGTTCATCGATCTGCGTTTCGCCGATATGCGCGGCGTGCAGCATCACGTCACCTTCCCGGCCTCCATCATCGAGCCGTCGCTGTTCGAAGACGGCAAGATGTTCGACGGTTCCTCCATCTCCGGCTGGAAAGGCATCAACGAATCCGACATGATTCTGCTGCCCGACGCCACCACCGCCGTGCTCGATCCGTTCACCGCGGACCCGACCCTGATCCTGGTCTGCGACATCCTGGATCCGGCCACCATGCAGGCGTACTCGCGTGATCCGCGCGGCGTCGCCAAGCGCGCCGAAGCCTATCTGAAAGCCAGCGGCATCGCCGACCAGGCTTTCTTCGGTCCGGAGCCGGAATTCTTCATCTTCGATTCCGTACGTTGGGCCAATGAAATGGGCAACACCTTCTTCGAAGTCGAATCCGAGGAAGCGCATTGGAACAGCAAGAAGAAATACGAAGGCGGCAACACCGGTTACCGTCCGGGCCTGAAGGGCGGCTACTTCCCGGTCGCGCCGACCGATTCGCTGCACGACATCCGCGCCGAGATGTGCAAGGAACTGATGGCTGCCGGCCAGGAAGTGGAAGTGCACCATCACGAAGTGGCCAATGCCGGCCAGTGCGAAATCGGTACCAAGTTCAATTCGCTAGTGGCCAAGGCCGACGAACTGCTGATGATGAAATACATCATCAAGAACGTCGCGCACCGCAACGGCAAAACCGCCACCTTCATGCCGAAGCCGCTGGTCGGCGACAACGGCTCGGGCATGCACGTGCACCAGTCGCTGTCCAAGGGCGGCGTCAATCTGTTCTCCGGCGACGGCTACGGCGGCCTGAGCCAGCTGGCGCTGTGGTACATCGGCGGCATCTTCAAGCACGCGCGCGCCATCAACGCATTCGCCAACTCCACCACCAACAGCTACAAGCGTCTGGTGCCGGGTTATGAAGCGCCGGTGATGCTGGCCTATTCGGCCCGCAACCGTTCCGCGTCCTGCCGCATTCCGTACGTCGCCAACCCGAAAGCCCGCCGCATTGAGATCCGCTTCCCGGATCCGATGAACTCCGGTTACCTGATCTTCGCCGCGCTGATGATGGCCGGTCTGGACGGCATCAAGAACCAGATCGATCCGGGCGAGCCGAGTGACAAGGATCTGTATGATCTGCCGCCGGAAGAAGAAAAGAACATCCCGACCGTGTGCCACAGCCTGGATCAGGCTTTGGATGCACTGGACGGCGACCGCGACTTCCTGAAAGCCGGTGGTGTGTTCACCGACGACTTCATCGACGGTTACATCGCCCTGAAGATGGGCGAGGTCACCAAGTTCCGGGCGGCCACACACCCGCTGGAATACTCGATGTATTATCAGCTTTAATAATAGCTAGTATTTTCAATAGGATGGCGGTATGATAAACCTACCTACCGCCTACCTACTTTTTCAATGAGAGACCGTTCCCGTAATACTACGATTGTTAAACCAGTTAAAAACTGCGGATCACTTTCGCTGTATAAAATCGCGCGGTCTAAGAATTGGTATTACCGCTATTGGGATCCGGGAAGAAAGGGCTACAACAAAGTTTCTACAGGAACGGATGATTACAACGAAGCACTTCATGTAGCTAAAGTCGCTTGGAAACAGTCCGCTATTCCGCTAGCTGAATCAATATCCGCCGAATTAAGGTTCTCTTATTGGGCGGATTCTTTTTTGAAGGAACAGGAAATCGCCGTTAAGCGGGGTGAGCTTAGTCCGGTCGTCCAGAAAATGGATATATCGAGATTACGCTTCGTCTCTAAATATTTCGATAAAGAGCCAATTAAGGATATTTCACCCGCGCGGATAGTCGACCTAAAAAACAATCTATTTGATAGTAAGACCAAAATAGCAGCGACCACAGTCCGACATTACATCGTTTCGACTAAAAAGGTACTTAATCACGCTTATTTAAAAGGCGCTATTCAATCAATACCGATGACGCCTAAAACGC
>JAJTGG010000041.1 GCA_021299355.1 Lysobacteraceae bacterium | reverse complement strand
TTGCTGCGCGGTCGGCTTCTGGGCCTGGGTGACCGCATCACTCCGATGAAGAACGCCATGGCACGTTATGCTGCCGGACTTTAGGCCCGTTTTTTTCGCTGACGCAGCAGGGCGCCGGCGTTTTTGCCCAATCGAGCCAGACTATGGGTGACTTCGGCCGGCGAAATATTCAGCTGTTGGACCAAATAATCTCGGAGGTTCTATACGCTTCCGATTTTCAATTCGGACGTGCCGGGGATGTTACTGCCATTTCAGTAGGTTTCCGCCATAGGGTCAGTGCAGGTGCTTGCATTGACCGGCGCTATCGGCTTTAATCGCATAAATCCCTTTTTTCAGGTCACGTGATGAGCAATATCCAGAATCTGCTGCTGATCTCCCTCCTGGCGGGTTTCTTTCTGCTTGAATATCTCCTTGGACGTGTGAAAACGTTCAAGACCGGGAAGGGTGATACTGTTGTTGACCTGCTCAGCATGGTTTTGCTGGCTGGCCTGACCCAGCCGTTCATCTTCTTGATGGTCGGATCTCTCGGTGACTACGCCTTGCCCGAATACCGCAACGCTTTGGCTGCGCTTCCCTGGTACGCCATGGCTGCCATGCTGCTGATCGGTGATGACATGACCCAGTACTGGTGGCATCGGATTTCGCATTCCCCGCTGCTCTGGCCGCTGCACCGCGCACATCATTCGCCGCAGTACATGAGCGCCCGCATCATCTACCGTAATAATTTCTTCTACTATCTGTGCATGCCCGGGTTGTGGATTTCCGGCATATTGATCTTCCTCGGATTCGCCGAAGTCTATCTGGTGTACATCGTGATAAAACTGGCGGTGATTACCGGCGCGCATTCGGCAGTCAAATGGGATGCGCCGCTTTACCGGATCAAAGTCCTGAAGCCGCTGATGTGGCTGGTGCAACGCACGGTCTCGACCCCGAGTACGCATTATGCTCACCACGCCATGTACGACAACGATGGAATAGGCCATTACAAAGGCAATTTCGGCAATCTGCTGTTCTTCTGGGATGTGCTGTTCGGTACGGCGCACATCACCCAGAAGTACCCTGCAGAAGTCGGGCTGCGTGATGATCAGTTGTTCGGCCGGGAGTCCTGGTGGGTGCAGCTGTTCTATCCGCTGTTCCGCTCACGGCGTGCGCATTCGGCGTTGATTCCCGGTGGCAAACCCTACGAAGAACCGAGTCCCGCTGAGCCTTAGATATCGACACACCAGTTCAGCGCATCAGGCACATCGCCGTGCTTGATGCCGTCCAGATAGGCCTTGATGCGTTTTGATATCACCCGGTCAGCCACCGGCGGAAGATCGAAAACCTCGCCCCGGAAACCGATACGTGCGATCGGCGCGATGGTGGCCGCGGTGCCGGCACCGAAAGCATCCTCAAGCCGTCCTTCGCGGATGGCGGTGATGACTTCATCCACGGAAATGCGGCGCTCCTGCACCGGAATGCCCCAATGTTTGGCCAGATCGACCACCGAGCGTTTCACCACGCTGCGCAGAATGGTATCGGAGTCTTCCGAGGGCGTGATGAGGGTGCCGTCGATGACGAACACCACATTCATGGTGCCGGATTCCTCGATGTATTTATGCTCCCTGCCGTCGGTCCAGATCAGCTGCTGGAAGCCTTCGTCATTGGCCAGCTTGGTCGGAAGCAGCGAAGCAGCATAATTGCCAGCCGTTTTGGCCCGGCCGACGCCGCCTTCGGCAGCGCGTGTGAAGCGTTCCTCGATCTTCACCGAAAGCGGTTCGGCATAGTACGCTCCGGTCGGGCAGGACAGGATCATGAATTTGTAGGTTTCCGAAGGCCGCACACCGAGCGCTTCATCGGTGGCGAAAATGAATGGCCGGAGGTACAGCGCGGCGTTGTCATTTGCAGGAACCCAATCGCGTTCGAAACGGACATGCGCCTTGACCAGTTCGATGAAGGTGGCTTTGGCAATACCGGGCATGCACAGGCGCTGACAGGATTCATTGAAGCGCCGTGCATTGAGTTCGGGGCGGAACAGGGTAATGCGCCCGTCGTGGCCGCGGATGGCTTTCATGCCTTCAAAAATACTCTGCCCGTAATGCAGGGTCGCATTACCCGGGTGCAGACTGATTGGACCGAAGGGTACGATTGCCGGTTTCTGCCAGGCGCCGCCACGGAAATCCATCACCATCATATGGTCGCTGTAGATGCGTCCGAACGGCAGATGATTCCAGTCGATGTCGGCGATGCGGGAGTGTTCGGTGCGGCGGGTATCGATGTCGAGGGTCATGGTCTGATCGTCATTTAAGGGCGTGTGCGAATACGGTGATTTCTTCGCGGTCATGATACAGCTGCCGGGCACGGATGCGCACAGGGCGTCCGCATTGGCTCTGGAACAGGTCCAGACACAGCATGGTTTCCTCCCAGCGTTTCTTCATCGGCAGCTTGAGGTTGAAGATGGCATTGCGGCACCAGCCGTTGGCGAACCACTGCGCCATGCGTTTGGCGACCTTGCTTGGCGTCTCCACCATGTCGCAGACCATCCAGTCGATTGGCCGCTGCGGTTGCCAATGGAAGCCGTCGGCACGGATATGCTCGATCAGCCCGGTTGCCAAGGCATCGGGACTCATCGGACCATTGTCGATGGCACTGACCTGCAGCTGATGCTTGGCCAGCACCCAGCTCCATCCACCCGGCGCGGCGCCCAGATCGGCAGCTTTCATGCCGGCGGCAATAAGATTCAGCCGCTCTGCCGGAGTCATCAGGCAAAGGATGGCTTCATCAAGTTTCATCGCCGAGCGGCTCGGTGCCCGCGAATCCTGTTTCAGGCGCGGAATGCCCATCGGCCAGGGCGAGCGGTCGTCTTCGGTGGAGCTTGCCAACAGCACATGCCGGTTGCTTAGGAAAATAACATGCAGCTGCGGCAGTTTCGCATTCGGTTTGTCGCTCAGCAGGCCGCGCCTGCGCAGTGCCGGACGCAGGGCATTGCCGAAAGATTTAGCCAGCCCGGCCAGGGGCCGTGCGTCGTCGGAATCTGGAGTTTCCATCGACAGGTCGCCATAGCGGCCCTTGCCGCCGAGCGCATCGATGACCGGGCTGATGCGGTCGGTGATGTCAAGCTCGGTCAGCTCGTCAATCAGTGCGTATTTCTGCCGGGCGAAAATCAGCTGCTCAAGACGGATGGCCTGGGTCAAGGTTTCCCGTGGCGCGCCGAGCAGCATCACGAAAGCACTACCGCGCTCGGTCTTGGCATAGACCGGCAGGCCCAGCGCGCCGGCATGGTGCGTGAGTTCCGCCGCCAGATCCGGTTCAAAGCCGGGACGGCAATAGGCCAGCAGCCCTTCAGTAGACAAGGCCGGATTCCCCGTAGGCTTTCAGGACCGCGCAGGCCTCTTCGCGCAGAATATCCCGGCGCACGTCGATGCCGCGTTTCCGCCATTCCCCGAGCCAATCGGCCGGCAACGGGCCTTCGTCGAAGCCGGCCAGGGATTGCACGTCATCGGCACGGGCGCCGATCAGGACGGCGTCGATGCCGGCCCAGAACGAGGCGCCATAACACATGGCACAGGGCTGCGAGGACGAGGCCAGCACAATCCGTTCGCCGTTTTGATTCAGGCGAAATTGACGCAGGTTCTGCTGCGCCGTGGCGAAGGCCATCATTTCGGCGTGCGCCAGCGAGCATGTCTGTGCCAGCACCCGGTTGACGCCGACACCGAGCAAACGGCCGGCTTCGGTGAACAGGGCGGCACCGAAAGGACCGCCGGTACCCTCGCGCACATTGCGTGCCGACAGCCGGACAGCCAGTGTCATTTTCGCGAGGTCATCCGGATAGACGGCATCCGGCCCGATTTCATCGGCAATCCAGGCCGGCAGCGTCAGTAGGATCTGATCATGCAGCACGGACTTATTTCGCAGCCCAGGTGTCGCGCAGGGTCACGCTGCGGTTGAACACCGGCCTTTCCGGAAGATGGTCATGCCGGTCGGCCACGAAGTAGCCCTGACGTTCGAACTGGAAGCTCTGCTCCGCAATCGCTGCGGCGGCAGCCGGCTCCACGAAACCGTGGGCCACTTGCGCCGATTCCGGATTCAGGTAGTCCTGATAGCTGCCGGCTTCATCATTGTCGGGATTTTCGACCGTGAACAAGCGGTCGAACAGGCGGAACTCGGCAGCAACGGCATGTTTGGCGCACACCCAATGGATGGTGCCCTTCACTTTGCGCTTGGATCCCTCCATGCCCGGGCGCGACTCCAGGTCGAGGCGGCAACGCAGTTCGCTGACGGTGCCACCGGTGCTGACAACCTCATCGCAGGTCACGATGCCGACGCCACGCAGGCGCACATCGGCGCCACGGGTGAGACGGTGATAACCGGGAACCGGAGTTTCCATGAAGTCTTCGGCATCTATCCAGAGCTCGTTGGAGAATGGCACCTGTCGCTTGCCGCAATCGTCGTTCTTCGGATGATTGGCCATCGACAGCATTTCGACGTGGTCGACCGGCAGATTGGTGATGACCAGTTTGATTGGATGAACCACCGCCATACGCCGCTCGGCGCTTTCGTCCAGGGTTTCACGCAAGCAGTTTTCCAGGACCGAGAAGTCGATGACCGAATTCTGCTTGCTGATGCCGATCCGGTCGGCGAACAGACGCAGGGCAGCCGGCGGCGTGCCGCGGCGCCGCAGGCCGGACAGCGTCGGCATGCGCGGATCATCCCAGCCCGATACCAGACCCTCGTTGACCAAGGCCAACAGTTTGCGCTTGCTCATCACCGTGTAGTTGATATTCAGGCGTGAAAACTCGATCTGACGGGGTTTCGCCACCGGGGTGTCGAAGCCGGCGTCGACCAGCGGTTGCCAGAGATGGGGATGATTCGGCAGATCGATGTTGTCCACGCACCAGTCGTAGAGCGGGCGATGATCCTCGAATTCCAGCGTGCACAGGGAATGGGTGATGCCTTCCAAGGCGTCCGAGATGCAGTGGGCGTAGTCGTACATCGGGTAGATCGGCCAGGCGTCGCCGGTGTTCTGGTGCGGAATCTTGCGGATGCGGTAAAGCGCCGGATCGCGCATATTGATGTTGCCGCTGGCCATGTCGATCTTCGCGCGCAGGGTGCGCGAACCGTCGGCGAATTCGCCCGCACGCATGCGTTCGAACAGGTCATGGCTTTCGGCCACGCTCCGTTTACGGAAGGGCGAGTTGCGGCCGGGCTGGGTCAGCGTGCCGCGGAATTCACGCACTTCGTCGGCGTTGAGATCACACACGTACGCCTTGCCATCATCAATCAGTTTCAGCGCGCTGCGGTAGAACACCTCGAAATAATCCGAAGCATGCCGCAGTTCATTCCACTCAAATCCGAGCCAACGCACGTCCTCTTGTATCGAAGCGACGAATTCCAGGTCTTCCTTCGAGGGATTGGTATCGTCGAAACGCAGGTTCACCAGTCCATCGAATTCGCGGCCGATGCCGAAATTCAGGCAGATGCTCTTGGCATGGCCGATATGCAGATAGCCGTTGGGTTCCGGCGGAAACCGGGTGCGGATAAGGCTGTGCTTGCCCGAGGCGAGATCGTCACGGATGATCTGGCGGATGAAATCGTTCTTTTCGGGGGTTGTGTTCGGGTTCGGGCTGTTCATGTCCGCGTTCGGATGGCGAAAACGGCTATTTTACCCTGTTCGGAGTCCCCGCGTCCTGCCGGTAAGCGGTTCAGCCGGGCTTCCTGGGGCGCATCTCGAACAAGGATGCGGGCAGTTTGGAAACCTCGCGGCCGATATCGGTCAGGAAGTCGGCGCGAACCGAGCTTTTGCGCCAATACAGCGAGATGCGACGCGTCGGTGCGGGGTCGCGGAACGGCATCAGACGGATGTGCGGTGACTCTGGGACCGGTGGCTGTACCGCAAGCATCGGCAACAACGTGATGCCGACGCCGGCGGCCACCATCTGACGCAGGGTTTCCAGACTGGTGGCCCGGAATCCCTCTTTTTCACCGGCGCCGGATAAAGCGCACACATCCAGCGCCTGCTCGCGCAGGCAATGGCCGTCCTCCAGCAACAGCAGATGCTGCTGTTCCAGTTCGCCCATGCCGAGCGTACGTTGCCGGGTGAGTGGGTGTTTTTCCGGCAGCGCAAGCACGAACGGTTCGGTGAAAAGATGCATGGCATCGAAGTGCTCATCATTGACCGGCTCTGCCAGAATGGCGGCATCGATCAGGCCATTGCGCAATTGCACGATCAGGGTTTCGGTCTTTTCTTCGATCAGCAAAAGCTCCAGATGCGGGAAGCGCTTCCGGAGTTTGGGCACCACATGCGGCAGGAGATACGGTGCCAATGTCGGAAAGATGCCCAGACGGACCGAGGCGGCTTCCGGGTCCCGGATGTGTTTGGCGATTTCATGCATCTGACTGACTTGGGCAAGCGCCTGTCGCGCATGTTTGAGAATCTGTTCACCGGCGGGAGTCAGAAGGATGTTGCGCGGTGCGCGTTCAATCAGGGCAACGCCGAGTTCTTCCTCGAGTTTTTTGAGTTGCGTGGACAAGGTGGGTTGGCTCACGAAGCAGGATTCAGCGGCGCGGCCGAAGTGCCGGGTATCGGCAAGGGCTACGAAATAACGCAGATCACGGAGATTCATGCGGGAATCCTTATTCAGTAAATCTATTTTAATGACATATTTGATTGGTAATATATATTAATCTCAGCATGTTTCGACTGCGCTGCGGTAAGCTAGGGGCATGATGACCATCGCCGCCGCCCTTCGGGAGGCCATCGCATCCCTGCCTGAGCGTATGGACCGCACCGACGCCGAGTATCTGCTGGCGCATGTCCTGGAGCGCCCGCGCGCTTGGCTCTACGCCCACGCTGACGATGAACTTGCCCCCGTGTTGTTGGCCGAATTCCGGGTTTTGCAGGCTCGGCGCGGGGCCGGAGAACCGGTGGCCTATCTGACTGGCCGCCGCGGCTTCTGGTCGCTTGAACTGCAGGTCACCCCCGATACCCTAATTCCACGTCCGGAAACCGAACGCTTGGTCGAATTGGCCTTGGCCTTTCTGCATCCCGGCCGGCCTGCTGCTGTGCTTGATCTCGGCAGCGGTTCCGGCGCGGTGGCCTTGGCCATCGCCAGCGAGCGTCCGCTCAGTCTGGTCACGGCGGTCGACATCTCACTGGCGGCGCTCACGGTCGCCGCAGCCAATGGCCGGCACCTGCATCTCGGCAATGTTATTTTTGAGCATGGTGACTGGTTCAGCAGCCTCGGCGGCCGCCGATTCGATGTCATCGTCAGCAATCCGCCTTACATCGAGGATGGCGACGGGCATCTGGGTCAGGGCGATCTTCGCTTCGAGCCGCGCTCGGCGCTGGCCGCCGGCCCCGACGGCTTGGACGATATTCGCTTAATCGTGCGTGACTCACCACGGCACCTGCTGCCTGGAGGCTGGCTTCTGATTGAACATGGCTGGAATCAGGGCGCTTCGGTCCGTGAATTGTTGGACGCAGCCGGATTCACCGAGGTAACGACCGAGCCCGATCTGGAAGGACGTGACCGCGTCAGTCTGGGGCGTATGATTTAGGCCCAGCGCGCCGCGATGGCGGCCTGAATGGCGTTACTGTCGATTCCGGCTTCGGCCAGCAGTTCCTCACGACTGGCGTGTTCCTGATAGCGGTCGGGCAGACCCAGCTGCAGCAGATCGACGGCGATGGCCTCGTGCCGGAAGAATTCGCTGACCGCGCTGCCGGCACCGCCCATCACGGCATTGTCTTCGATGGTGACGAAACGGGCATGGCTTCCGGCGAGTTCGCGCAGCAGGCCTTCATCCAAAGGTTTGACGAAACGCATATCGACCAGGGTTGCATTGAGGATTTCGGCAATCTCTGCTGCGGCCGGCAGTACGCTACCGAAGGCGAGTAGCACCAGCGTATTACCGCGACGCATGACGCGTGCCTTGCCGAGGGGCAGAGTCTCTAGGTCGTTGCCGGCGGCGATGCCGGTTCCGGAGCCGCGCGGATAGCGCACCGCCGCAGGGCCGGGGTAATGGAATCCGGTACTGAGCATCATCCGGCATTCGCGTTCATCGGACGGCGCCATGATAACCATGTTGGGAATGCAGCGCAGGAAACTGAGATCGAAGCTGCCTGAGTGGGTGGCACCATCCGGTCCGACCAGGCCGGCGCGGTCGATGGCGAACAGCACATCCAGATTCTGCAGCGCCACGTCATGGATCAGCTGGTCATAGGCCCGCTGCAGGAAGCTGGAATAAATCGCCACCACCGGCTTTGCACCTTCGCAGGCCAAGCCGGCGGCGAAGGTCACCGCATGCTGCTCGGCGATGGCAGTGTCGAAATAACGCAACGGAAATTCCTGGGAGAAACGCACCAATCCAGAACCTTCACGCATGGCCGGGGTGATACCCATCAGTTTCGGATCGGTGGCCGCCATGTCGCACAGCCAGTCGCCGAACACCGAGGTATAGGTCGGTTTTGCCGGTGCCTTCTTCTGCACACCGATGTTCGGATCGAACGGGGACACCGCGTGGTACTCGATCTGGTCACCTTCGGCCGGGTTGTAGCCCTTGCCCTTGGTGGTGAGTACATGCAGCAGCTGCGGCCCTTTCAATTGCTTGCAGGTTTTCAGGGCGCTGAGAAGGGTCGGTAGATCATGGCCATCGATCGGTCCGTTATAGTGAAAACCCATTTCCTCGAACAGGGTGGAGGGCACGAACATGCCTTTCCAGTGTTCTTCCCAGCGCCGGACGAATTTCGCAGCCGGTTTGTTCTTGTCGCCGAGGATTTTCTTGCCGCTTTCACGCACCGCATTCAAGGTTTGGCTGGCCATCATCTTGCCCAGCATTTTGGTCATGCCGCCGACGTTTTCCGAAATCGACATCTGGTTGTCGTTGAGGATGACCAGTACATCCGGTTCAGGATTCATGCCGCCGGCGTGGTTGAGCGCTTCGAAAGCTATGCCGGCAGTCATCGCGCCGTCACCGATCACGGCCACGAAGCGGCGGCTATCGCCGCTACGCTGCGCAGCTACGGCCATGCCGAGTGCGGCGGAGATGGACGTAGAGGAGTGGCCAACACCAAAAGTATCGTAGGGGCTTTCTTCTCGGCGCGGGAAGGGCGCCACGCCGTCTTTTTTCTTGACGGTATGGATGGTTTCGGCCCGACCGGTCAGGATTTTATGGGGATAGCATTGATGTCCGACATCCCAGACCAGTTTGTCGTTCGGTGTTTCGTACAGATAATGCAGGGCCACAGTCAACTCGACCACGCCGAGTCCGGCGCCGAAATGCCCGCCGACCTGGCTCACCGTTTCAATCAGGTAGGCGCGAAGTTCATCGGCTACCGCCGGCAGCTCGCTTTCCGGAAGTTTGCGCAGATGATCGGGAGTAGGCAGCTGGGAAAGCAGCGGGTAGCGGTCGCGGTCCATCGTCTCGGCTCGAAGTCAGTAGGTTATTGTCTTGCACTTGGCCCCTGACGGCAAGGCTTGTCAGTTAGGCGCTTGCCTAACTCATTGAATGGCGAAGGTCTCGCCGCGCGGATGTTTGGGCAGATGCTGTTTCAGGAAGGCCATCTGATCGGCCAGAATGTTGCGGTTGGACAGAATCAAGTGCTCGACCCAGCTCGGCCGGTAGGGAATCGCCAAAAGCGGCATATTGGCCTGCTGCGGGGTGCGGCCGCCTTTTCTGGAGTTACAGCGGAAGCACGAGCTGACCACGTTTTCCCAGGTATCTCGGCCACCCTGCGAAATCGGATGGACATGGTCGCGGGTCAGTATGTGTTTGGAGTATTCCTTCCCGCAGTAAAGACACAGCTGCTTGTCACGCGCGAACAGGGCGGGGTTGGTTAATGCCGGCGAGGGCAGATGACTGCGGAAATTGGCATGCCCGCGCGCCGCGACGATGGGATGCAGTTCAACCACACTCTGTTCGCCGGTCAGCCGGTTGCGGCCGCCGTGGACCGTCATGCAGGGTTCGCCCAGCGTCCAGGACACTGCGCCGCGGACATAAAGGCAGACGGCATCCTGCCAATGCATCCAATTCAGGATATGGCCGTGGGCATCGAGGGACAAGACGCGCGGTATTCGCGAATCATTGGGGGGTAGTTGCCCTGCCGGGGGGCTAATCATCCCGGCGCCCACCAGTGCCAGGTTTGGCGTGGGCGAATCCATGCCTTGAGCATAGCGCAAGTTTCGCGAAGTGCAAACCTCTTTAAGCTAAACTGAGACGAAATCCGTCACGAGGCCGTCATGCGTACACTGTATCCACCGATCGAACCCTACCGGACCGGCACCCTCGCCGTGGATGACCGGCACATCCTGTATTTCGAGGAATGCGGCAATCCGGACGGCAAGCCGGCGGTGTTCCTGCATGGTGGCCCTGGTGCGGGCTGCAGCGCCAACATGCGCCGTTTCCATGACCCGTCCGCCTACCGCATCATCCTGTTCGACCAGCGCGGATCCGGACGGTCCACGCCGCATGCCGATCTGACTGATAACAGCACCTGGGATCTGGTGGCCGATATCGAAAAACTGCGTATGCATCTGGGAATCGCGCGCTGGCAGGTATTCGGGGGCAGCTGGGGCTCGACGCTGGCGCTGGCCTATGCGCAGAAACATTCGGAGCGGGTGACCGAGCTGGTTTTGCGCGGCATCTTCATGCTGCGCCGCTGGGAGCTGGAGTGGTTTTATCAGAGCGGTGCGCATCGCTTGTTTCCGGAAGCCTGGCAACCCTACCGTGACCTCATTCCGGAGGCCGAGCGTGGCGATTTCATCGCAGCTTATCACCGGCGCCTGACTTCCCCCGATGAAACCATTCGGCTGGCGGCAGCCAAGGCCTGGTCGGTCTGGGAAGGAGCGACCAGCACGCTGATTCCCGAGCCGGCATCGATCGATACTTTCGAAGATCCGCATTTCGCACTCAGCTTCGCGCGCATCGAAAACCACTACTTCGTCAACAAAGGCTTTTTCGAGGTCGATGACCAGCTGCTGCGCGATGCCCCTCGCATCCGTCACATCCCCGGAGTGATCGTGCACGGCCGCTACGACGTGGTTTGCCCGGTGCAGAACGCCATCGATCTGCACACGGTCTGGCCGGAAGCCAAATTGGTGATTTCGCCGGCATCCGGGCATGCCGCGTTCGAGTCCGAGAATACAGCGTCCTTGGTGGAAGCGACCGATTCGTTCCGTTAAACCGGCGATCCGTCCGGATTTTTATCGAGCAGCCACAGGCCGGCCCAAAGTTTCGGGTCCATTGAATAACCTTCGGCCATTTTCTGTGAAAGCCAGGTGGCCGCTTCGGCCACCGGTACTTCGTGCACGGTAATGTTTTCGGTGTCATCGCCGCCGCCGGCATGGATGCGGGTGAGTCCGCTGGCACGCACGAAGGCAATCATCTCGTTGCTTAATCCAGCAGAGGTCGGCCCGATCATCAACACCTGAACGGCATCGGCCTGCCAGCCGGTTTCCTCCAGCAGTTCGCGCTTGGCGGCCAGTTCGAGGGTATCTGCCGCATCCAGATCGCCGACCAACCCGGCCGGCATCTCGATGGTGTTGCAGCCCATGGGAATACGGTACTGCTCGACGAACAGCAATTTGTCTTCCGGGGTTCTAGCGATGATGATCACCGCTGAACCGGCATTGGTGCGCTCGGCGTACTCCCAATGGTTCTCGACGCAGAAGCGCAGATACTTGCCTTCGTGAATGGTGGTTTTTTCGCTCATCGTGGCTTGATTATAGGGACAACAGGCGCCGGCGCGTCAGCGGGCCGAGACGGAGCTGTTCGATCAGGGCCATCAGGCCGTCTTCATCCTTTGCGCGGCGCGAACCGAGCGCAGTGTCTTCGGGCAAGGGGATGTCGCAACGGATGGTGGCCAGCTTGCGGCTGAGCAATGCCATATCGCGGTGCTCGCGCAGCTTGGTGGCATGCAGCGCGGCCGAACGCAGGCGCAGGTAGGGGATTTCATCGAGTTTCTCGAGCAGGACATCGAGCGTACCGAAATGGCCGAGCAGGGTAGCCGCGGTTTTCGGACCGATACCGGGCACGCCGGGGATGTTATCCACCGCATCACCGGTCAGCCCGAGGTAATCCGCGAGCTGGTGTGCATGTACGCCGTGCTTGGCCTTGACCCCGGCCAGTTGCCAGCGTTCGTTCTTGGCGTAGTCCCATTGCACATCGTGTTCGCCCAGCAGCTGCGAGAGATCCTTGTCGGCGGAAAGAATCAGGCTCGGACGACCTTCAGTACGGGCCCGGGTCAACGCGCTGCCGATCAGGTCGTCGGCTTCGAAATAACCATCGGCCAGGACCTGGAATCCCAGTGCCCGGCACAGGCGTTTGCAGTAATCGAACTGTTTCTTCAGTTCTTCGGGGGCCGGATCGCGGTTGGCTTTATAGGCAGGGTAGAGTTCATTGCGGAAATTGCTGTCGAGCGATTCGTCGAAGGCGAAGATGATGTGCTCGGG
>JAJTGG010000040.1 GCA_021299355.1 Lysobacteraceae bacterium | reverse complement strand
GCCGGCCGGCAGATAGCCGTGCAGCGGATCGTGGGCCGAGGTCTGATCGGTCACCGCATCCGGGCGGATGCCGCGGCGGACCAGTTCCGGCAGGATTTCGGCCGCATTACCAAGTAAGGCCACCGATACCGCTTTGCCTTCAGTGCAGTATTTCTCGATACGGGCCAGCGCGTCGTTCAGATCATCGGCCTGCTCATCCACATAACGGGTTTTAATGCGCATCTCGATACGCGATTGCTGGCATTCGATATTGAGCGAGCAGGCACCGGCCATGCTGGCAGCCAGCGGCTGCGCGCCGCCCATGCCGCCCAGGCCGGCAGTCAGAATCCATTTTCCGGTGAGATCGCCGGCATAGTGCTGACGCCCCATCTCCACGAAGGTTTCATACGTGCCCTGCACGATGCCCTGCGAACCGATGTAGATCCAGGAACCCGCGGTCATCTGGCCGTACATCATCAAACCCTTTTTATCGAGTTCGTTGAAGTGCTCCCAAGTCGCCCAATGCGGCACCAGATTGGAATTGGCCAGCAGCACGCGCGGTGCATCCGGGTGTGAGGGGAACACGCCGACCGGCTTGCCGCTCTGGATCAGCAGGGTTTCGTCGTCGTTGAGGGTTTTCAGTGTGGCCAGAATGGTGTCGAAGCAGGCCCAATCACGGGCAGCGCGGCCGATACCGCCGTACACCACCAAACCCTGCGGATTTTCTGCCACATCCGGATCCAGATTGTTCTGGATCATGCGGAACGCGGCTTCGGTCAGCCAGGATTTGCAGGACAGCGCGCTGCCTTTTGGCGCACGGATGACGCGGCTGGCATCGAAACGGGAATCGGACATGGCGGGAACTCCAAAGGACTTTCGACAGTATAAACCAGTCGGGATTTAACTACTGGCAAACGCTAGTCGGGAGCACCGTTTAATCCGTTAGTAATTGCATCATCGCAAGTCGGAAGCCGGCGGCAAATGGTTCGCGGAACACATGTCGGCCGCCAAGCACACGTTCAATGCCATGCACGCTGACCCGATCGATCAGAGGCCGGTTGCCGGCGAATACGAAACGTTCCGCCACATCGTCTTCAGTTGCGCCGAACAGCGCAGGCGCATCGGCATCGAGCACGATGGCATCGGCACGCTTGGGAACGCCGGCCGATTGCCAGCCGCCTTTGGCGGCCGCTTCCAGCAGAAAACGGCCGACCGCGGGCTGTTTTTCGCTGGCGGCGATATTACGTTGCTGGTGCTTCAGGCGCTGTCCGTACTCCAGCCAACGCAATTCCTCGGACACCGACACAGACACATTGGAATCGGATCCGATGGAGAACCGGCCTTTTGCTTTCAGGAAATCGGGCAAGGCAAAAAAACCGTCGCCCAGATTGGCTTCGGTACTGGGACAAATCGCCACCGTCGCCTTTGAGCGTGCCAGGGCTTTCACTTCACTGGCATGCAGATGGGTGGCATGTACCAGCGTCCAGCGGTCATCGACCGGTGCGTTATCCAGCAGCCACTGCACCGGACGCGCGCCTCGCACGGCCTCGCATTCGCGCACTTCCGCCATCTGTTCGGCGATATGGATATGGATTGGCAGATCGCGTCCTTGCAGAAGCGGCATCAATGCATTCAGGGTGTCAACCGGCACGGCGCGAAGGCTGTGTAGGGCCACGCCGATCTTGAGCAGATGGCTCTCCTGCGTTTTCAGGGATTCAATCAATGCCAGGTAGTCGTCAAGCGTGTGGCCGAAACGGCGCTGGCCGTCATGCAGCGGCCGGCTGTCGAAACCGCCGGTCTGGTAAAGCACCGGCAACAGGGTCAGCCCGATGCCGGCATCTTCGGCGGCGCGGATGATGGCCTTCGACATTTCCGCTGGGTCGGCATAGGGGCGACCATCCGGTTGGTGGTGCAGGTAATGGAACTCGCAGACCTGGCTGTAACCGGCTTCCAGCATTTCGCCATACAGCTGGGCGGCAATGGCATACAGCTGCTCGGGATTGATTTTTCCGGCGAAACGGTACATCTGTTCGCGCCAGGTCCAGAAGCTGTCGGCCGGATCCCCGCGGCGCTCGGCCAGACCGGCCATGGCGCGCTGGAAGGCATGGCTGTGACTGTTGGCGATTGCGGGTAAAATGAACCGGTCCATGGTGGCTATTGTAAGCGAGAAGCGATGTCGGCACTCAACGGCTTAAAGGTTCTGGATCTGTCCCGTGTTCTGGCCGGCCCGTGGTGCGGGCAGATGCTTGCCGATCTCGGTGCCGATGTCATCAAAGTCGAATCCTTCGACGGCGATGATACCCGCGGCATGGGACCGCCCTACATCGGCGAAATTTCCGCCTATTTTTCCTGTGCCAACCGCAATAAGCGCTCGATCTGCATCGACTTGCACAAGGCCGAAAGCCGCGAGGTCATCCATACCTTGGTGAAGCAGGCCGATGTGCTGATCGAGAACTTCCGCACCGGCACCGCCGAACGCCTCGGCGTCGGTTATGAAACGCTCAGTGCAATCAACCCGCGCCTGATTTACTGTTCGGTCTCCGGTTATGGCCGTACCGGCCCGGAGGCCACTCGCGCCGGCTACGACTTCGCGGTTCAGGCCGAAGGCGGACTGATGGCCATCACCGGTGCGCGCGATGGCACGCCAAACAAAGTCGCCGTGGCCGTGGTTGATCTGGCGACTGGTCAGAACGCGGTGATTGCCATCCTTGCTGCCTTGTTGCAAAGGCAAAACAGCGGCCATGGCCAGCAGGTTGCGGTATCGTTGTTCGACACACAACTGACTTGGCTGGCCAACATCGGCGCCGGCGTATTGTTCACCGGCGAGGATGCACCGCGCTACGGTAATGAACATGCAAGCATCGTGCCCTATCGGGATTTTGCCGCCAGCGACCAGCATTTTGTGCTGACGGTCGCCAATGAAAAACTCTGGCATGCGCTGTGCGAGGCGGTCGGTCATCCGGAGTGGATCGAAGATTCGCGCTTTGAAAACAATACTCAACGGGTACTGCACCGCGATCAGGTCACTGCCAATCTTCAGGCTATTTTCAACACGCAGCCTGTGGCGCATTGGCTGCAGGTCTTCAGCAAGCGCGGCATCCCCTGTGCGCCGATCAACTCGGTGAAGCAGGCTTTGAACAGTCCTTTGGCACAAGCCAATGGCAATGTCATCCGAATCGACGGGATACCGCTGGTGGCCAGTCCCTTGAAGCTGGCCGATTCGCCGGTGAACTATCATCAGGCGCCACCGCAACTCGGCGAGCATTCGCAGGCCATCATGCAGGAAGTTGGCATGGATTACGCCCATTATGCGGCGCTGGGCGTGGTGAAATGAGCATTCTCCGTCATCGGCATGGCGCCATCGTCAATGCCCATTTGGCCACAATGGACGGTGCGGATTACGGCGTCATTGAAAACGGCATCCTCGTCTGGCGTGATGGCCGTATTACGTTTATTGGAAACGATCCCGCAGCGGCGCAATCCTTCCTGCAGGACATTGACACGGTCATCGACGGCCAAGGCAGCTGGGTCACGCCGGCGCTGATCGACTGCCACACGCATCTAGTCTTTGCCGGCAACCGCGCCGAAGAAGCCGAACAGCGTCTGCGCGGTCTCAGCTATGCCGACATTGCCAAGGCCGGCGGCGGCATTCTTTCCAGCGTAAGGCACACCCGTGCCGCCGACGCGGACGCCCTTTTCGCCGAGAGCCTGCCGCGTCTGCAGGCCCTGATGCGCGACGGCGTGGCCTGCGTCGAAATCAAGTCCGGATATGGCCTGGATGTCGAAAACGAGCGCAAGATGCTGCGGGTGGCACGCCGGCTCGGTGCCGAGACCGGGGTCACGATTAAAACCACTTATTTGGCCGCCCACGCGCTGCCTCCGGAATTCGCCGGACGCGCCGATGACTACATCGATGCGGTCTGCCGCTGGATGCCGGAATTGCACGGCGAAGGCCTGATTGATGCCGTCGATGTGTTCTGCGAAGGCATCGGCTTTCCCCCGGCACAGAGCCGCCGCGTGTTTGAAGCAGCACGTGCGCTCGCGCTGCCGGTCAAGGCGCATGCCGATCAGCTCAGCGATCTCGGTGGTGCGGCCTTGGTCGCGGAATTTTTCGGTCTGTCGGCTGATCATGTCGAATTTACCCGCGAGGACGCCGTCCGGCGCATGGCGGCAGCCGGCACGGTGGCGGTGCTGCTGCCGGGTGCGTTTCATGTTTTGCGCGAAACACAGCTGCCGCCCTTGGACGCCTTCCGCCGGCACGGCGTGCCGATGGCGGTGGCGACCGACTGCAACCCGGGGACGGCGCCCCTGCTCTCGTTGCGCTTGGCCATGAGTCTGGCCTGCACGCATTTCCGTCTGACTCCAGAGGAGGCACTGCGTGGTGCAACGGTGCATGCCGCACGTGCGCTCGGCCTGCACGACCGCGGCCGCCTGGCCATCGGCCATCGGGCGGATTTCGCGTTATGGGATATCCGGCATCCCGCGGAGCTGAGTTACTGGCTGGGCGGTAGTCTGCTGCGACACCTGCTGCTCTGTGGCGATGCAGCCGGCGCCTGAATTCAGCCTGAGTCCGCTGGGGGATAGCGCCCTGGTGCTCGCTTTCGCGCCACGCATCGATCCGGACATTAATCATCGGGTGCATGCCATTGCCTCGGCATTGCTGGCCTCACTCGGATCCGATCGCGTTGAATGCGTACCGGCGTACCACACGCTGACGGTGCATTTTGATCCCATGCAGGACGATTTTGAAACTCTGTCGGCACTCATCGTCGGCATGCCGGAAGAAAGCGGACATGCCCTGCAATCCGCGCGTCAGATTTCAATACCGGTCTGTTACGATGCGCGCCTGGCACCCGATTTGGCGGCCGTGGCCGAGCATGCCGGCCTGGGCACGGAAACGCTTGTGCGCCTGCACAGCACGGCCGATTACCGGGTTTATTTTCTGGGTTTCAAGCCCGGCTTTGCCTATCTGGGCGGACTGCCGGAAGCCCTGCACATGCCGCGCAGAGCTTCGCCACGGCTGAGTGTTCCAGCCGGCGCGGTCGGCATCGGCGGTGCGCAAACCGGAATTTATCCAAGTGCCTCACCCGGCGGCTGGCAGCTGATCGGTAGAACTCCGTTAAGCCTGTTCGATGTGCAGAAGTCACCACCCAGCCTTCTGCAACCGGGCGACGGTCTGAAGGTCGAGGTCATTACGTTTGCCGAATTCATCGCCCTCGGCGGTGTGCCATGATTGTTTTCGAAAGCGCCGGCATCAGCAGCCTTCAGGATTTGGGCCGGTATGGTCTGCAGAATCAGGGCATCGGCACTTGCGGCGCCATGGATCGGATGGCGGCGCGCGTGGCCAACAATCTGCTCGGCAATACCGACAATGCCGCGCTCATCGAAATTGCCCTTGGCGGTGCACGCTTGCGGATTGCGCAGACGCAGTGGTTCGCCATCACCGGCGCTGACCTGCAGGCCGAAGCCGACGGCATGCCAGTCGAACTGTGCCGTCCGATCCGACTTGAAGCCGGCAGTCTGCTGCAATTCAAACAACCCCGACTGGGCTGCCGCGCCTATCTGGCCGTGCAGGACGGCTTTGTTGCCGAACCGGTTCTGGGCAGCGCATCCACCGATGTCCGCGCAGACTTGGGTGGGTATCATGGCCGTGCATTCCAGCGTGGCGACCGACTCGCCTATTCGCCCTGCCGGTATGGCGAAAAATCGGTGCGTTGGCACACGTCCTGGGCCAATCCGGCGTTTCCGGACACCGGACCCTTGCCATTCATCCCCGGCGCGCATTGGTCCTGGCTGGATGAGCCGCGTCAAGAACAATTCCTGGTCACTGCATGGCAGGTCAGCCGGAATTCGGACCGCATGGGTCTGCGGCTGGAACAATGCCTGACCCCCGAACATCCTTGGCCTTCACTCTTGTCGAGCGGCGTGGCATTCGGCAGCATCCAACTGCCACCGGATGGGCATCCGATCATCCTTGCCGCCGACCGGCAGACCACCGGCGGGTATCCGCTACTGGGCACCGTTGCCGGCATCGCCCATTCCCGGTTGGCACAGTGCCGGCCCGGGGACAGCCTGCGATTCATCCCGGTGTCGGCCGCCGACGCCGTTCAGCAATGGCGCCGCCGCGAAGGGCATTACCGGCAATGGCGGCAACACATGGCACAATGGTGGCACGCATGAACCTTTCCATCGACATCAATGCCGACCTCGGTGAACTGGACGCGGATCTGGATGCGGCGATGATGCCGTTCATTTCCTCGGCCAGCATTGCCTGCGGTTTCCATGCCGGATCCCCGACGCGGATGCGGGAAACCGTTCTGCTCTGCCTGAAATTCGGGGTTGCGATCGGTGCGCATCCGTCCTATTACGACCGGACCGATTTCGGTCGCCGCGAACTGGGCCTGGATGCCGACACCATTTACAGCCTGACGCTCTATCAAATCGGCGCCTTGAAAGCGATGGTTGCCGCGGAAGGCGGTCGGCTCCGGCATGTAAAACCGCACGGTGCGCTCTATAACCGCAGCGCCGTTGATGCCGAAGCCGCCCATGCCGTGGCGAGCGCCGTACGGGATGCTGATGCCGGACTGGTCTTGGTCGGCCTTTACGGATCGAAACTGATCGATGCCGGATCGACCCTGGGCCTGACCACATGGGCCGAAGGATTCGCCGATCGCCGTTACACCGACAACGGACTGCTGCTCCCGCGTAGCCATGCGGCGGCACTGATTACCGAAACCGACGACGCCATTGCACAGGCACTGGCGATGGTCAAGGATGGCGTCATCCCTTCCGTGAATGGCCATCCGGTCCGCATGGCCGTGGATACCGTCTGTCTGCATGGCGACGGCAAGCATGCGCTACCCTTTGCTGCGGCGCTGCATACCGCCTTTCATGCTGCCGGCATCACCATAACATCGGGGCAAGCATGAATTACTGGCCCTTGCTTGCCGTGGTCGTTGTCGTCGTCGGCTTCATGCGCCGATGGAATCCCGTGCTAGTTGTGATGGCCGCAGCACTGACTGCGGGACTGACCGCAGGCATGTCGCCGCAGCGTCTGTTGACTGAAATCGGGGAAGGTTTCGCCAAGAACCGTTACCTGCTGATCATCATCCTGACCCTGCCGGTACTCGGCGCTCTGGAGCGCGCCGGTCTGCGTGAACATGCCCGGCAGTGGATCGCACGGCGTAAAGGCTTGACCCCGGGTCGTCTGATGACCCTGTATCTGGCCGTCCGACAAAGCGCCGCCGCCATGGGCCTGACCAGTCTGGGCGGGCATCCGCAGACCGTGCGGCCCTTGCTGGCACCGATGGCGGAAGGCGCGGCGCGCGCGGTGCATGGCCCCATTGGTCCGAAGTTGCGTGAGCGGCTGCGGGCCATGGCCGCCGCCACCGACAATGTCGGGCTTTTCTTCGGTGAAGATATTTTCATCGCCTTCGGTGCGGTCTTGCTGATGCAAGGGCTGTATGCCGAAAACGGCATCGTCATGGAACCCTTGCATATCGCCCTGTGGGGCATACCAACGGCGATTCTGGCCTTCGCCATCCATGCCTGGCGACTGCATCGCTTCGATAAACGCATGGCGAAGGCGGTCAACGATGAGAAATCGGCTGGAGGCCCTGCCGATGATTGATATCGGGACCGTGTATCTGCTGTGCGGGATTTATCTGGCGTACGTTGCCTGGCAGAGCTTCCACGACAAAAACCACAGCAAACGGCTGGGAACCACGGCATTCTGGGCCCTGCTGGCCATTGCTTTTCTTGCCGGCGGGCGATTGCCCCCGATGCTGATGGGTATTCTTGCCCTGGTGATCGCCGCGCTTGCCGGCAGCGGAGCCATCGGCCTCGGTCAGTACCATGCGCCGACACCCGAGACGCGTGCCATCAAGGCGCAGCGCCTTGGCAACCGGTTATTCATTCCGGCCCTGTTGATTCCGGCAGTCACTTTGCTCGGCGTATTCGGCCTGAAACATGTGCACTGGGGAAGCTGGACGCTGCTGAGCACAGAGCAGACCACCATCATCTGTCTGGCCATTGCCTGTGCGGCGGGTTTCACCGCAGCACTGCGAATGACCGGCGAACGTCTGCCGGATGCCATTCACGCTTCCCGGGGCATTCTCGACAGCATCGGATGGGCCGTACTGCTGCCTTTACTTTTGGCCATGCTCGGCGGCCTGTTCAACAAAGCCGGCATCGGCGATCTGGTCGCGACAATCCTGACCACCGCCCTGCCCCTGCAGGATGCCTGGGTCGCGGTACTCGCCTACGGACTCGGGATGGTGCTGTTCACGATGGTGATGGGCAACGCCTTCGCCGCTTTTCCGGTGATGACGCTCGGCATCGGACTGCCGGTGTTGGTCCACCAGCACGGTGCCGATCCGGCGGCATTGGCCGCAATCGGGATGCTCACCGGCTATTGCGGCACGCTGTTGACTCCCATGGCGGCGAATTTCAATATCGTACCGGTCGCACTGCTGGAACTGAAAGACCAGAATGCCGTGATCCGCATGCAGGTGATGACGGCGTTGCCGCTGATTGCCTGCAATCTTGTGCTTCTTTACATGCTGGCTCTGCCATGAAAATCCTGATGACCGGCTTCGATGCATTCGGCGGTGAAACCATCAATCCGTCATGGCTATCCGTGCAGCGTGTTTGCCATGAATGCACGGACGGACTGCGCCTGATCGGCGCCTGTTTGCCGACGGAATTCAGTGCCTCGCTGGCAACACTGCAGCAACTGATCGAGATACATCGCCCCGACCTGGTCATCGCCGTCGGTCAGGCCGGCGGCCGCAGCGCCATCAGTCTCGAGCGCGTCGCCATCAACATCGACGATGCCCGCATACCCGATAATGCCGGGTGGCAGCCGATTGACCAACCGATTCACCCGGCCGGCGATGCCGCTTACTTCAGCACCCTGCCGATCAAAGCGATCGTGCATGCCCTGCGTTCGGAAGGGATTCCGGCAGAGGTCTCCAACAGCGCAGGAACCTATGTCTGCAATCACGTGTTTTACGGGCTGATGCATCTGTGCCGGCATATTCCGGGAATGCGGGCCGGCTTCGTTCACATCCCCTACCTGCCCGAGCAGGCAGCAAAATTGCCGGGAGCGCCGAGTATGGCCATGGAGATCATGGTCAGGGCATTGACCCTCATTGTGCGGACGGCGCTGGATACAAAAACCGACGCGCATCTGAGCGGCGGAACCGAATGTTAGGCGGCTGAAGGCAAAAAAATGACCCTGCCGGGTCATTTTTTCGATTCCGGCAGTAAAGACTTACGCTTTGGTGGCAGCTTTAGTGGCAGCTTTCTTGGCCGGTGCTTTTTTGGCCGGAGCGGCTTTCTTGGCCGGCTCTTTCTTCACAGCAACCTGCACCGCAGCTTTTTTGGCGGTATTGGTACGGGCATTGCCATAGCTGGAGATGTTGCGTTTGCCTTTTGCGGTCTTGCGGTCGCCTTTGCCCATGGTGGGGATTCCTTCGCGTGTTGATGTGACAAGGGCCCTAGATTACCACTCCGGAGCCGCTGAACCAAGCTTTTAGTGCTGATGGCCGCAGTCGGCATCGTGCACATGGCCATGCGTCAGCCGCAGATTGACCAAATGTGCAATCGCGATCAGGGTTCCTCCGGCGGTCATGACCATGGCATGACGGAGCAGATTGTGATGGATTTCCGGCCAGAGTATGCCCAACCAGACGAGTACCAAGCCGGGAACCAGAAACGCCAAAGCCCGATAGATCCGGTGACGCTTGTAGCCGATCCACAGACTGAAGCCCCCCAGCAGCGTCGCAAAACAGACAAATGCCCACTCGAAACCGCCCCAAGCCAGCGCACTCAGGCCCAAAGCCGGCAAGACGGCGATCAGTATGGGCAGCAATGCGCAATGCACGGCACACACTATGGAAGCCGTGCTGCCAAATTTATCCAAAAACAGGCGGAAACGCATAGGACGGTAGGCCTTGCCAAAATCAATTGTGATAGTGTAACATTATTTCTTAACTGTTACATTATATCATTTTTGGAGAATCCTGATGTCACGACCTTGCCCCCAGACCCTGCTTGTTTTGGCGATTTCCATGGCCTTGAGCGCCGAGGTTCTTGCGGATCCGCAATCGACGGATCCGGAAAAAACGCTGGACAGCATCGTCGTCACCGCATCGCCCTTGGGCAACCGCATTGACGACTTCGCCAAACCCGTCTCGGTGCTGGCCGGTGAAGCCCTGGATCTTGCCAAATCCAATACCTTGGGTGAAACCGTAGCCGGCGAGACCGGTGTCCAATCGACCTTTTTCGGTGTCGGCGTCGGCCGGCCGATTATCCGCGGCCAGGAAGGCAGCCGTGTACAGGTGCTGGCAAACAATATGCTGACCGGGGACGTCTCGACCGTGAGTGCCGACCATGCGGTGACGCTGGAACCGTTTCTGGCCGATCAAATCGAAGTTCTGCGCGGCCCCGCTGTTTTGCTTTACGGTAGCGGCGCCATTGCCGGTGCAGTGAACGTGGTCGATGGCCGGATTCCGACCACACCATACGCCGATGCTTTCGGCGGCAAAGCCGAACTCCGCTATAACTCGGCCAACGACGGATACACCGGCATGGGCAGGCTGGACGGCAACTTCGCCGACGAGTCCTTCAGCTGGCACATCGATTTCGTCACCCGCGACGCAGATGATTACGATATTCCGGGATATGCTTTCTCCAAGGATCTGATCGATGAAGAGCTGGCTGAAGGCGAATCGCTCGATGAGTTCAGCAAAGGCAAGCAACCCAACTCCAATCTGACGGCCGACTCGTTTGCCGCCGGACTGACCTGGTTCGGCGAAAACACCTGGCTGGGCGCATCCTATAACCGCTTTGAAACCAATTACGGCATCCCGCCCGGCGCCCATGCGCACGAAGAAGAACATTCCGGGGAAGCTGAAGAAGAAGCAGAACTGGTTCGCATTGATATGTCTCAGAGCCGCATTGACCTGCAGGGCGGCATCAATGACGTCGGCATCTTCAAATCGCTGGTGATGCGCTTGGCCGATACCGACTATGAGCACACCGAACTGGAAGGCACGGAAACCGGCACGCAATTCTTCAGCGACACCCTGGAAGTCCGCTTGGAAGCCGCCCAGAAAACATGGAACGGCTGGGATGGCGCTTTCGGCATCCAATATGTCGACAACGATTTCGAAGCCGTCGGTGATGAAGCCTTCGTGCCTCCGACCTCAACCACGGACTGGGGCTTCTTCGTGCTGCAGGAACGCGAGTTCGGAGACTTCAAATTGGAAATCGGCGCCCGTTACGACGATGTCCGCCTGAAACCCGATGCCGTCGGCCTGCCGGACCGATCCTATAATCCATTCAGTTACTCACTTGGCGGCATCTGGAAAATCAATGAACTGTTCCACTTGACGGCGGTTTTTGACGGAGCGCAGCGTGCGCCGCGGGCTGAAGAGCTTTACGCCTTCGGCCCGCACGTGGCCACCGGTACGTTTGAGATCGGCAACGACGAACTCGACAAGGAAGAATCCATCGGCGGCAACATCGGTCTGCATTTCCACAATGGCAAGATCGATGCTTCCGTATCGGTGTATCGCACCGAATACGACAACTTCATTTATCTGGAAGGAAGCGACCTTGAGCTGGACGAGCTGCCGGTTGCCTATTGGAGCCAGACCGACGCCACATTCACCGGCTGGGAAGCGCAGCTGAGCTGGGATTTCCTGGAAAACCGAAGCGGGCTGTGGACCTTCAATGCGTTGGCCGACAGCGTCAACACCAGTACGGACGGCGGTAATAACCTGCCGCGTATCGTACCTTCCCGTCTGGGCGCCGATATCGCATGGCAACTCGGCAACTGGACGGCCGGTTTCGGCCTGATGCACGTGTACGACCAGGATGAGACCGCCCCGGGCGAAACCGAAACCGACGGGTATAACATGGTCAACGCCAACATCGCTTATCGCTGGACTGCGGGCGGCACCGATCTTCAGGTTTTTCTGAACGGCAGCAACCTCGCCGACGAGGAAGCACGCGTATCCACTTCTTACCTGAAGAATTTCGCGCCATTGCCCGGAAGGACACTGGAAGCCGGCATCCGTATCTTCTTCTAAGCAACCCATAAAACCCGCTTCGGCGGGTTTTTTCTACTTCGCCGGATGCCACATGCGATAATGGAGTACGCACTCAGAAATCGACGAGAAGCCGGCATGAGCCACTACACCCTGTATATCGCCAACCGCAATTATTCATCCTGGTCACTGCGGCCTTGGCTATTGATGACCGAACTGCGGATTCCGTTCACCGAAACCCTGGTGCCCTTCGAGGAATCCAATCACGCCAATTTCAGTCGGTTCTCGCCGAACGCACGCGTCCCCTGCCTGCATGACGGCGACACGGTCATCTGGGACTCCCTGGCCATCATTGAATATCTCGCCGAATCGCATGCCGGTGTCTGGCCGCAACAGCGCGTCGCGCGGGCCTGGGCGCGCTCGGCGTCAGCGGATCTTGACCGCCTTGACGCGCTCTGGCAGGACGGATTGACCCGCTTCGGCGGACCGTTTCTGGCCGGCTCGGATTTCAGTGCCGTGGATGCCTTTTATGCGCCGGTGGCCTTCCGTATCCAAAGCTACGGCCTGCCCCTGAGTGACGTGTCACAGGCCTACGCGCAGCGCCTGTTGGCACTGGCTGGCATGCGCGACTGGTACGACAAGGCATTGCAGGAACCTTGGCGCGAAACCGGCCATGAGCTGGAGATTCTGAGCCAGGCCGCGTTGCTGGCCGATCTCAGGAATCAGCCGTAAGCGGAACGATGCACAAACGACGGATTTGCGCTAAGGTAACCCCGTTCACCCCAAACTTTGGAGCTCCATGTGGAAGAAAACACAGTGAAAGATCAAAACAACTGGGCCGGTGGCGTGCATTTGGCGGCAATTTTACTTGCTCTCTTAACTAGCTTAACGGCTGGAGTAGGTGGCATGATTGCTGGTGTAATTGTATGGCTTATCAAGAAAGATGAATCGTCTTTTATTCGAAAGCATGCAGCGGCTACTTTTAATTTTCACCTCGCAATGACCTTAGCAATGGCCGCGACTTACTTATTTGTAATTGTTACTCTCGGCATTGGTGTTTTAGTTATCTGGCCCGTATGGATTGTACTGGCTTTGGTTTGGTTTTTTTATTCAGTCAGCTCTTCAATAAACGGGTTTAAGGGCAAGGAAAGTAGCTACCCTTTCGGCATCCCCGTGCTTAGTTGATTAATCCAATATAGCCAATGAACGACGCCGGCGAAAGCTGGCGTTTTCGTTATGCGGACGTATCCGCTGCCTGACAGGTCCGACAGAGACCATGCACTTCAAGGACCTGTGCGCCCGGCGCAAACCCAAGCGCCTGTGCTTTGGCATCCAGTGATCTGGCGATGGATTCATCTTCGAGCTCAATGGCTGTCTGGCAGCGGTCGCAGATCAGGAATGGTACCGTG
>JAJTGG010000039.1 GCA_021299355.1 Lysobacteraceae bacterium | reverse complement strand
AGGGCATGAAGCGGAATTTCGGATTTTCGGCGGCGAAGGCGTAGAAATCCTCGCGGTAGATCAGATCTTCTTCGGTGCGGGAGCCGAACAGCAGTACCACTTCCACGCCACGGGTGTCCATCATTTGCTTGAGCTGCGGCAGCATGGCGCGGTAAGGGGTGACCCCGGTGCCGGTGCCGATCAGCAGATAGCGGGCATTCTGGTCTTTCTCATTCAGGCAGAACCGGCCATAAGGGCCGCTGCATTGGATCTGCTGGCCTTCATCCAGCGCGGTGAACAGGGCCGAGGCAGCGCCGCCGGGCACGAAGCTGACCGCGATTTCAACGGTGTCGTTGACCCCGAAGGCGTGGTCGTGCTGGGTTGCCAGCGAGTAGCTGCGTTTGGTCGGGCTGCCGTCTGGGGCGTTGAAATGCACCTGGATGAACTGGCCGGCGATGAAATCAAGGGCTTGGCCATCATCGCGGGCGAATTCCAGATGGCGCACACTCGGCGCCAGCATGCGGCTGTCAACCAGTTTCAAGGGGAAATGTTCTGCCACAGGGACCTCGGTATCAAAAGAAAGATTCAGTGCGGGCGGCGAGCCCGATATACTAGACGTCTGAAAGTGAAAGACCCGCCACGTCGGAAAATCGCATGACCCAGCCCGCGCTCTGCATTACATCCTTGCACAAGACCTATGATAACGGAGTGATGGCCCTCAAGGGGGTCTCGCTGGACGTGGCCCCCGGTGATTTCTTCGCCCTGCTCGGCCCGAACGGGGCCGGTAAATCGACCCTGATCGGGGTGGTCAGCTCGCTAGTCAACGCCACCTCCGGCAGCGTCTTGGTGTTCGGCATCGACCTGATGGCCGACCGGTCCGCGGCCATGCGCCAGATCGGCTTGGTGCCGCAGGAAATCAATTTCAATATGTTCGAAAAGCCGATTGATATTCTGGTCAATTACGCCGGGTTTTACGGGGTGCCGCGCGTGCAGGCGCTGGAGCGCGCCGAACGGCAGTTGAAGGCCGCACAGCTCTGGGAAAAAGCCGAAGTGATGAGCCGCACCCTGTCGGGCGGCATGAAGCGCCGGTTGATGATTGCCCGCGCCATGATGACCGAACCCAAGCTGCTGATCCTGGATGAACCCACCGCCGGCGTTGATATCGAAATCCGCCGCGGCATGTGGAAAACCCTACAGGATGTCAACGCCGCCGGCACCACGGTAATCCTGACCACGCATTATCTGGAAGAGGCCGAAAGTCTGTGCCGGAATCTGGCCATCATCGACAAGGGCGCCATCATCGAGCAGGGCCCGATGAAAACCCTGCTGGCCAAACTGGATGTGGAAGGCTTCGTGCTCGACATCAATGGCGAGCTGCCCGCTGCGCTGCCGCAGATTCCGAAAGTCGATCTGCAATCTCCCGACAGCCACACCTTGGTGGTGGAAAAGCCGCGCGATCTGCCCTTGAATGTTCTGTTCGATGCCCTCGCCGAATCCGGCATCACCGTGCGTTCCATGCGCAACCAGACCAACCGCCTGGAAGAACTGTTCGTGCGCCTGACCGCCAAGGAGCCCGTGGCATGAGCAACCCGAATTTCACCGCGTTCAAGACCATCGCCCGCCGCGAAGTGTCGCGCATCCTGCGCATCTGGGGCCAGACCCTGGTGCCGCCGGCAATCACCATGACCCTGTACTTCCTGATCTTCGGCAAGCTGATCGGCTCGCGCATCGGCGACATGGGCGGCTTTGATTACATGGATTTCATCGTGCCCGGCCTGGTGATGATGTCGGTCATCCAGAATGCCTACGGCAACATCAGCTCCAGTTTCTTCGGCGCCAAGTTCGGCCGGCATGTGGAAGAACTGCTGGTCAGCCCGATGCCCAATCACGTCATCCTCGCCGGGTACGTGGCCGGCGGCGTGCTGCGCGGCCTGATGGTCGGCCTGATCGTGCTGGCCATCGGCATGGCCTTCACCCATGTGCGTGTGCCGCACCCGCTGATCATGATCAGCACCATTCTGCTCGGCGCCATCATTTTCTCGCTGGCCGGTTTCGTCAACGCCGTGTATGCCAAGAAATTCGACGACATCGCTATCGTGCCGACCTTCATCCTGACTCCGCTGACCTACCTGGGCGGTGTGTTCTATTCGGTGCGCGTGCTGCCTGAATGGGCGCAGACCGCGACCCAGGCCAATCCGATTTTCTACATGGTCAACGCCTTCCGCTATGGCCTGCTTGGCGAGAACGCCACCGACATCAACATCGGCATCTCGTATGCGGTCATGCTGTTCTTCGTGGTCGCGCTTGGCGCCCTCGGTCTGTGGCTGTTGAAACGCGGCACCGGTCTACGCAGCTAAACGACTTATGTCCGGATTGAATGCGCCGCAGCAAGCGGCGGTGGCGTATGTCGAGGGTCCCTTGCTGGTGCTGGCCGGTGCCGGCAGTGGCAAGACCAAGGTCATCACCGAGAAGATCGCGCACCTGATTCACAGCAAGACCTTCCCGCCCGAACAGATCGCCGCCATCACCTTCACCAACAAGGCCGCGCGCGAAATGCGTGAGCGCGTGGCCAAGCGCATTTCCAAAACCGCCGCCGAGGCAGTCACCGTCACCACCTTCCATTCGCTCGGGTTGCAGTTCCTGCAGACCGAAGCCAAGCTGGCCGGATTGCGCCGCGGCTTTTCCATTTTCGACACCGACGACCAGCAGGGCATTTTGAAGGAATTGTTGCCAGCCGGCGCCGATAAGGATGCGCTGTACGCCGCACACAACTGGATTTCGAAAGTAAAGAATCTGGCGCTGTCGCCCGAGCAGGCGGCCGAAACCGCGGCCACCGTGCGCGAACGCCAGATCGCCGAACTGTACGCGCGTTATCAGGCGCGTCTGCAGGCCTTCAATGCGGTCGATTTCGACGACCTGATCCGCCTGCCGCTGCAGGTGCTGGAAGCCGATGCCCAAGCGCGCACACGCTGGCAGGCCAAGATCCGCTACCTGCTGGTCGACGAATACCAGGACACCAACGGCGCCCAGTACCGCATGATCAAAGCACTGGCCGGCAGCCGCGGAATGTTCACCTGCGTCGGCGACGACGACCAGAGCATTTACGCCTGGCGCGGCGCCCAACCGGAAAATCTGGACGAACTCGGTCATGATTATCCGGCGCTGAAGGTCATCAAGCTCGAACAGAACTACCGCTGCAGCGCACGCATCCTGCGTGCCGCCAATACCGTCATCGCCAATAACCCGCATGCGCACCTGAAGCAGCTCTGGTGCCAGCACGAAGAAGGCGACCGCATCCGGATCTGGTCGTGCAAGAACAACGAACACGAAGCCCAGCGCGTGGCCGCCGAAATCCAGTATCTGGTGCAGGCGCACAGTCTGCCGTATTCCGAATTCGCCATCCTGTTCCGCGGCAACCACCAGTCGCGGCCGCTGGAAAAGGAACTGCAGCTGCTGAAGATTCCGTACCACATCACCGGCGGCACCGCCCTGCTCGAACGCGGTGAAGTGAAGGACGTGATGGCCTGGTTGCGCTGCATCGCCAATCCCGACGACGATGCCGCGTTCCTGCGCGCGGTCACTTCGCCCAAGCGCGAAATCGGCGCCACCAGTCTGGAGAAGCTGGCGCATCTGGCGCAGCAGGCGCATATTCCGATGGCGCTGGCGGCGCAGAACAGCAGCATGCGCACGGCGTTGAGCGCTCGCCCGGCCGCGGCCCTGGCCGAGTTCGTCGGCCTGCTCGCCCGTTTGCGCGAGCACGCCAAGAAAGCACCGGCCGCCGACATCGTGCGCGCAGTGGTGAATGACTCCGGCATCCTCAACCAGATTCGGGTGGAAACCAAAAACGAGGCGCTGTTCCTACGCCGCAAGGAAAATCTCGAAGAGCTGGCGCAGTGGTTCGGTGTCGACCGCCATGCGTCCGGGGCCGGCGATCTGGCCGCGCAGTTGGCGCTGCTGTCGAACGCCGACCGCGGCGAGCCGGGTAATCAGGTGCGTCTGATGAGCCTGCATTCGGCCAAGGGTCTGGAATTCCGCACTGTGTTCATCGTTGGCTGCGAGCAAGGCAGCCTGCCGCATCAGGTCAGTCTCGACGAAGGCCAGCTGGCCGAAGAGCGCCGCCTGTTCTATGTCGGCATCACCCGCGCGAAAGAGCGCCTGATTCTGGCCCACAGTGCCGAGATCAAACGCTGGGGCGAACAGGTCAATCTGCTGCCCAGCCAGTTTTTGGATGAACTGCCGGAAGCCGATCTGCATCGCGATGGCGTGGTGGTGGAAGGCCAGGAAGAAGAAAAGCAGGCGCGCGCCAGTGCCCACCGTCAGGCAATTTCCGCCCTTTTTGACAGCTGATTCCGGCAACTTTGCTATGCTTGAAGCCTGTCCCCGCAACGGATTTGCCGTGCCGCTGAAACATCTCTCCCGGATTGCCCTGCTTGGCCTGCTGATGTTGGCCGGTTGTCGTGCGCCCTGGGATGCCGGCAAGGCCGAACAGGCCAAAGCCGATGCCGAGGCCATCATGCATAGCCTGCAGGGCCCCGACATGCTGCGCTACCGCAGCTTGACCCTGCCGCCCGAGCAGCAGGCGGACCTGGCCCGGGCTTGGCCGACGATCCGCCGCAAAGTCGCGCTGGATGCGAGCGAACAGGAAACCTTCAACAAACTCTTGACCCGCTTCATCGAGCCACGGGCCGAGGCGCATCTGCAGCGCGATCTAAACGCCAAGATTAAGCCGCTGAAAAGCGAAATTGACAGCAAATGGCCGCTGATGCAGAGCAGTTTGACGCTTTTGCTGCAAGGGTGGATCGAAACCAATGGCCAGCTCAGCGTGTCTGAAAAGGCCCATGGCAAAGCCCTGGTCAAGGCCATCATTGAGCAGATGCCGGCCGAATGGCTGCAGGACAAGGACTTGCGCCAGCGCGCCTTCAATCAGATGGTGGCCATTGCACGGGAATCCGGGATTCAGAACTATCAGGATTACAGCTCACTGGATTACACGCAATTTCACAGCAAATTGGCGCATTTTCTCGCCGGTTTGAAGGAGTTGGGCCTAATTTACGGCCTGGACTGGAATGCCGGCCAAAAGCGCCTGCAGGTGACGGTCATTGCCCAGTCCGGCAACACCGCCCAGGTCCGCATTCGCTACCCCTTGGGGCAAAAATGGGTAGAATTCCCCATGGATTTGATTGAACACAACGGCCATTGGTACGACGCCTCGGCCACCGCACTGCTGCAAACCTCGCTCGCCGCGCGCTGAGCCCCTGCCCTATGCCCGACGCCAAGCAGGCCACCTTGCCCTTTCCGGTTCACTACGCAAAGCCGCCGCTGTGGTTACGGGCGGCCGCTTGGTTCCTGCGGCCCTGGATCGAGATTTCGCGGGAGCCGGTGGTGCCGCCGTTCCAGGTCGATCGCCCGGTCTGCTATGTGCTGGAAAACTACGGACTGACCAATCTGCTCATTCTTGACCGCGCCTGCCGCGATGCCGGGCTGCCCTCGCCCTTGGCCTCCCTGCCCGGCAATCCGCTCGGTCGTAAACGCTCTTATTTCGCGCTGTCGCGCCGGGGCGGTTCCAGCGGCATCAATGCCGCCAAGAATAAACGGCATTCCGATGCGCTGTCACGGGTGATCATGGCGCACCGCCTGTATCCCGAGCAGGATGTGCAGCTGGTGCCGGTGTCGATCTTCGTCGGTCGTGCGCCGACCCGACAGTCCGGCTGGTTCTCGGTGCTGTTTTCGGAAAACTGGGCACTGGTCGGCCGCTTCCGCCGTTTCGTGTCGGTGCTGTTGAACGGCCGCGATACCCTGGTACGTTTCTCGCCCAGCTACCGAGTGCGCGACATGCTCGCCGAAGACATTCCGCACGAGCGTCTGGTGCGTAAGGCCCAGCGTCTGCTGCGCGCCCATCTGCGCAAGGTGCGCGCCGCTGTCATCGGCCCCGATCTGTCCACGCGCCGCCTGCTGGTCGACCGCGTGCTGGATGCCGAGCCGGTACGTAAAGCCATTGCCGAACAGGCGCGCCGCGACAAAAGCAGTTACGCCCAGGCCTGGAACAAGGCGCACGAATGCGCCTGGGAAATCGCCGCCGATTATTCGCATCCGGTGGTGCGTTCACTGTCGTTCGCGCTGACCGGATTCTGGAACCGCATCTACGACGGCGTCACCATCCACCACATGGAGCTGCTCAAGGAGGCTGCGCCTGGCCATGAAGTGGTGTATGTGCCCTGCCACCGCAGCCATATGGATTACCTGTTGCTCAGTTACCTGCTGTACACCAAGGGCATGGTGCCGCCGCATATCGCGGCCGGGGTCAATCTCAATCTGCCGGTCATCGGTCCGATTCTGCGCCGTGGCGGCGCCTTCTTCCTGCGCCGCAGCTTCAAGGCCAACGCCCTGTATTCGGCGGTGTTCTCGGAATACGTGGCGCAGCTGGTCGGCGGCGGTTATTCGCTGGAGTATTTCATCGAAGGCGGCCGTTCGCGCACCGGACGCCTGCTGGCGCCGAAAGGCGGCATGATCGCGATGACGGTGAAGGCTTTCCTGCGTGCACCGCAGCGCCCGGTGGTGTTCCAGCCGGTGTACATCGGCTACGAGCGCCTGATTGAAGGCAAGAGCTATCTCGATGAGCTGTCCGGACAGCCCAAGGAAAAAGAAACCATTTGGGCGCTGATCAAGGCTGGGTTCGAAGTGCTGCGCGAACATTACGGCAAGGTCACCGTCAATTTCGGCGAACCGGTGTATCTGGACCAGAGCCTGGCGCGCCACGCGCCGGACTGGCGTGCCGAGCGCGACAGCGAAGACGGCAAGCTGCCATGGCTGTCGACCGTGGTCGACGAACTGGCGCAGAACATCCACGTCAATATCAACCGCGCGGCCGACGTCAACCCGATCAATCTGCTGGCCTTGGCGTTGCTGTCGACGCCCAAGCACGCCATGGATGAAAACGATCTGATTGAGCAGATTGAGTTGTCCAAACGCATCCTCAGCTGCGAACCTTATGGCCCGCGCGTGACCGTGACCGCAATGGACGCACGGGCCGTCATCGCCTACGGCGAAGACATGGGTGCGGTCACCCGCACCAAACACCCGCTCGGCGATGTGCTGTCGATGCCGGGCGAAACCGCGGTGCTGCAGAGTTATTTCAAGAACAACATCCTGCACCTGTTCAGCGCCGCGGCCTGGATCGCGCTGTGCTTCCAGAATAACCGCCGACTGTCGCGTAACGGTCTGGTCAGTCTCGGCCTGAACGTGTATCCGTTCATGAAAAGCGAACTGTTCCTGCCCTGGAACGATGCCGAATTCGCCGAACGCCTGAACCGCACCATCGACCAGTTCGCGCGCGAAGGTTTCCTGACCGTCAGTGGTGACGACAGCGAAACTCTGTTCCGCGCGCCCGGCCAGACCGACGAGGTGTTCCATCTGCGCGCCATCGCGCACAGCATGCAGCAGGCCTTCGAGCGCTATTTCATCGCCATTACTACCCTGGTCAAGAACGGCAGCGGCGCGCTCAGTGCCTCCGAGCTGGAAAGCCTGTGCCATCTGACCGCACAGCGCCTGTCGCTGCTGTACGCGCCGGCGGCGCCGGAATTCTTCGACAAATCCCTGTTCCGCGGCTTCATCGCCAATATGCGCGAACAGAAACTGATCTGGCTGAACGAAGCCGGCAAGCTCGAATTCGACCAGCGCCTGAACGATTGGGAGCAGGATGCCCGACTGGTGCTTAACCGCGAACTGCGTCACACCATCCACAAGATTTCGCCGGATGCGGCGGCACCGAAAACGGAAACGCCGGAATCAGGCGTTTAAGTCGGGAATCAGCAGGTTTTCCAGAGCCGAAATCTGATCCTTGATCTTCAGTTTGCGTTTTTTCAGACGCTTGATGCCCAGCTCGTCGTCAGGCCGATTGCGGATGAACACTTCGATCGCGGCGTCCAGATCGCGGTGCTCGCTGCGCAGATCAAGCAGCATGGCGGTGTATCGGCGCTGGGTGAACGGATCGAGCATTCGGGAGTCCGCGGGCGGGGCAACACAGGTAGAATAAACCAAGCCGTATCTCTTTTGGAATCCGCATGTTTTTCCGCAATATCGTTCTGTTCGCCCTGCCTGAAATCCACCGCCTCGATCTCGAAACCCTGGAAAACGTGCTGTCCGCCCACGCCCTTAAGCCGGTCGGTCCGCTGGCCATGCAGTCGCGCGGCTTCGTGCCGCCGCTCGGCAGCGGCGCCTATGTGCAGCGCGCCGGGCACTGCCTGTGGCTCAGTCTCGGCGGCGAAGACCGCATTCTGCCGTCGGCGGTGGTGCATCGCGAGTGGCAGGCCAAAATCGCCAAACTGGAAGACACCAAGGGTCATCCGCTCGGCAAACGCGCGCGCAGCCAGCTCAAGCAGGAAACCCTCGACGAACTGATGCCGCGCGCCTTCGTCAAACCCTCGCACACCCATGCCGTGATCGATCCGAAAGCTGGCATCATCGCCATCGATACGTCCTCGCTGAAAGCCGCGGAAGCGCTGGTCAGCAAGCTGCGCGAGGCCTTCGGCAGTTTCCCGGCACTGCCCTTGCAGACCATACAATCGCCGCGTGCCATGCTGACCCGTTTCCTGCTCGGCGAAGCACTGCCGGAAAACTGGTTTCTCGGCGAGGAATGCGAACTCACCGATCCGGCCGAGAAGGGCGCGCTGGTGAAATGTCTGCGTTCCGATCTGGCCAGCGATGAAGTCTTGGCGCATCTGCATGCCGGCAAACAGGTGACCCGCCTGGCGGTACTGGCCGATGCCCAGCTGGCCTGTGTGATCGGCGATGATCTGGTGCTGCGCAAATTCAAATTGCTGGAAGGCGCGGTCGACGGCCTTGAAAACGCCAATACCGAATCGGTGGAAGACGAACTGATGGCACGTTTCGCATTGTTCAGTGCCGAGCTCGCGCGCTTTTATGCCGTGTTCGCCAAGGCCTTCGGCGTGAGTGCCAAGGCGGCCTGATGTTCGGGCTCGGCCGGAAAGCAGTTTCCACGCCCGATGGCCAATGGCTCGAACGCGAAGGCGACCGATTCTGGTTGCCCTGGAAACGTCATGCCAAGGCCCGTCGTCTCAAACTGCTGGTCGGCAACAACGGTCCGCGCCTGACCCTGCCGCCGCGTACTTCGGAAAAAGCCGCGCGCGCCTTCGTGGCCGAACACACGGACTGGTTGTGGATGCAGTGGGCGCGCCATGCCGACATCCGGCAAGCACCCTTGTCCATCGGTGCGGCGGCCGAACTGCCCTGGTTCGGCCAACGGTTTCCGGTGCAGTGGCATGATGACCGCGCCCTGCATATCCTGCGCGAAGACATGCACTGGCGCATCCACACCAGCACCCGCAGCAGCGACCGGCAACTGCAGGCCGCTCTATTGCAGACCTACCGGCAGTATGGCCAGGGCTGGTTTCTGCAGCGCGCACAATCCTATCTGCCACAGCTTCCAAAGCGTCCCGCGGCAGTGCGTGTGAAACCGCTGCGTTCGCTGTGGGGCTCGCTCAATGCCACCGACATCATCACTCTGGATGTGGCGCTGCTGTTCGCACCCGAGCCGGTCGCTGAATATGTGCTGGTGCATGAGCTCTGCCATCTGCTGCAGCGCAATCATTCCCCGAAGTTCTGGCATGAAGTGGAAGCACGCTGCCCGGATTGGCGCGACCACCGCGATTATCTGCGCGCACACGGGCCGGGCATCAAGGCCGAGGCGCGGAGGCTATTCGGCTAGTCGTCGCTGTCTTCTTCGCAGCGCACGCCGCGCTCCAGGCAGAAGGTGACCTGGATGAAGTTGTTCGAGCGGCGCACCGGCTTGCCATCCTTCACGGCCGGCAGGTATTTGCTCTGCTTCAGTGCGGACAGTACCGGATATGACAGGTAATAGCCTTCACGTTGCACGAAATCGAAGTTTTCAGCACGGCCGGTTTCGCTGATGTCGAAGCGGACCTGAACGTTGTAGAGCCTGCCCGGGTCGGCGGTGTTGACCCAACTGATCGGGGTCTGGAAGATCGGGTTGGTCAGAAACATCGGTTCCCGGTCCGTCCGGGCGAATAATTTATCGAGCTCTTCGCTGCGGCAGAGTTCGAAGGCGTCCGGATTGGCATCGAGCGCCGCCGAGAGATGCAGCACGCGGTAAAGCCCCTGACAGGCCTGGTCCAGCGGCTTCATGTCGTTCAGATCGTGATAACGCCGGATCTGCGCCCGATACACGCTGGCTGCCTCCCGGTAGCGACGCTCGGCAATCAGCAGCTCGGGATTAGCCCGCTTTACCGCATTGGCGCTATCGTTTTCAATCGGCGAGGGCAGGCTGGTGCGGGCGCTGACCACCTCGAAACTGTCTTTGAGCTGGGCGGCAGTATTGAGGCTGGCCACCATCAGTGTGGCGGCGACGAACAGGCTCGTACGCATGACGCTCCCCTTTCACGCATCGTGTAAGGGATTATGGCACTTTCGCGTGGGATGTCCAGAACGCCGAAATCGGTGCTGCCACCTCGGCCGGTTTATCCATATGCACATGGTGTGTGCCCGGAATCACGTGCATTTCGCCGCTTTTGAGGCAGGCGAAACGTTCATTGCGGATATTCGGCTGGAAATATACCGGCGCCGGATCGGCGGCAATCAACAGCACCGGGCAGTCAATCGCGGCCAGCCAGTTGCGCACCGAGACTTCTTCTGCACGCATGTGCGAAGGCCACATCAGGCGCGGATCGCTGCGCCACTGGTAACCGCCTTCCACTGCCTTCAGATTGCGTTCTACCAACAGGCGGGCGGCGGCCTCCGATTTTTCCGTGGCCTGCAGGCGCGCTCGCACCGCCGTGGCAATATCGGGAATCACGCGCGGCAAGGAGGCCGGCTTGCGCCGCCCGGCGATGGCTTTGCGCAGGCGTTCCGCCGCCTGTTCCCCCGGCCAGGGTGGCGGGCCGAGAGCCTCAATCAAGGCCAGTGACAACACGCGTTCCGGTGCACCGGCGGCAACCACCGTGGCCAATGCACCACCGAGTGAATGCCCGAGCAGATGCGCCTGCGACCAGCCGAGGGCATCAAGGACATCCAGGATGTCGTGCAGCCAGTCCACGAAGGCGTAATCGTAGCCGGCCGGAATATGCGTGCTGGTGCCGTGGCCGAGCATGTCGATGGCGACCAGATCGACCTTGCCCAGATGCGGCGCCATCGGAAGGAAACTGGCGGCATTGTCGAGCCAGCCGTGCAGGGCCAGCACCTTCGGACCACTCGGATTGCCCAGACGCAGGGCTGCGATGCGGCCGCGTGCAGTGTCCAGCGTGAATTCGCGTTGCGCGCTCATCCGTCGCTTTCCAGCACCTGTGCCAATGCCGCCACGTGGCCGGGCTCGTCGTTCAGGGCGCCGATGTAGCGCAGCTCCGCGCCGCCGGCCTGCTGGAACAGATGCGCATTCTCGACGCTGATTTCTTCCAGGGTTTCCAGACAGTCCACGGCAAAGCCGGGGCAGACCAGATCGAGTGTTTTGAAGCCGTCGCGGCCCATCTGTTCGAGGGTTTTATCGGTATAGGGCTGCAGCCAAGGCTCGCGCCCGAAGCGGGATTGGTAGGTCATCAGCCATTGCTCCGGCGTCAGCTCGAGCCTTTTGGCGATGGCTTCCGCGCTCTCCCGGCACTGCTGCGGATAGGGATCGCCGCGCTCGGCGAAACGCTGCGGAATGCCGTGGAAGGAAAACAGCAGGCGCTCGCCGCGCCCGTGCAGATCCCAATGGTTGCGGATGCGCGCTTCCATGGCATCCAGCCAGGCCGGATGCCGGTGGTATTCGCGGATGAAACGCAGATTCGGCACGCGTTCCTGTTTCAGATAGTACCGGGTGACGGCATCGAACACCGAGGCGGTGGTGGTGGCCGAATACTGCGGGTACAGCGGCAGCACAGTCAGCTCCTGCAGATCCGGATAGTCGGCCAGCACCGCGGGCACCGACGGATTACCGTAACGCATCGCCAGCCGGACCTCGGTATTCGGCATCTGGTGCTGCAGTTTGTCGGCCAGACCCTGCGAGTACACCAGCAGCGGCGAGCCTTTCGGCAGCCAGATCTTGGCGTAGTTGCCGGCCACGCGGCCCGAGCGAATCGGCAGAATGATGAAATGCAGCAGGATGCACCACAGCCAGCGGCTGAGATCGACCACGCGGTAATCGTGCAGGAATTCGGCCAGATAGCGACGCACCGCGCCCGCAGTCGGGGCATCCGGCGTTCCCAGATTGACCAGCAGGATCAGGCGTTGGCGGTTTTTCATCGTCATGGGTTGAACTTCCGGCGCTAAAATGAATCCAAGGTAAACAATTGTAGGTGAACCCGGCGTCAGGGGTTATCATTATCCAATACGCTGAGGCCTGCCTCCCACTATAAAGGAACCCGCTATGCATGCACTCTTTGCCGCCATTCTGCTGTTTACCGCCGCCAGTGTTTCCGCCAACACCACGCCGGACGAGCGCACCCGCTCGGCCACCACCGTGCTCAAGGAGATGTCGGCGATTCCGGAGAACTCCATCCCCGAGCGCTTGCTGGCCGAGGCCTATGCCATCGCCGTGGTGCCGGATCTGACCAAAGCCGCGCTGGTGTTCGGCGGCCGGGGCGGCAAGGGCCTGATTTCGGTGCGCGGCGCCGACGGTGCCTGGTCGAACCCGAACTACATCAATGTCGGTGGCGGCAGCTGGGGTTTCCAGGCCGGCGTGCAGAAATCCGATCTGATCCTGGTGTTCACCAGCAAGGGCGGGGTCGATAGCATCATCAAAGGCAAGTTCACCCTCGGCGCCGATGCCGCGGTCGCCGCCGGTCCGGTCGGCCGCAATGTGCAGGCCAGCACCGATGAAAACCTGAAAGCCGAAATCTA
>JAJTGG010000038.1 GCA_021299355.1 Lysobacteraceae bacterium | reverse complement strand
CTTCGCCTTGCCTTTGTTCTTCACGCAGGCGTTTTCGCAGGGCTTCGGTCTGTTCGGCATGCTGGTTGCTTTCGCGTTTTATTTCAGCCAATACCTGGTGATTTTCTACTTCAATGCCGCGCTGGTCGGCGCTGCGCTCAAGCGCCTGGAAGGCGGTGATCCGACCTTCTCCGATGGCATCGCCATCGCCAACGAAAACATCAGCGCCATCCTCGGCTACGCCGCTATCGCCGCAACCGTCGGCATGCTCCTGCGCGGCGGTCGCCGCCGGCGCGGCCTGGAAGCACTGGTGCGTTCTTTGGCCGGCATGGCCTGGACGCTCGGTACGTTTCTGGTGGTACCGGTTTTGGTCACACGAAAAATAGGTCCAATCGACGCCATCGCTGAAAGTGCGCGTCTGCTGAAGAAAACCTGGGGCGAGAATCTGATCGGCAGCGTCGGAATCTGGCTCGGCTTCGGCATCGCCACGTTTCTTTACATCGCCGTATCCGCGGTGTTGGTGGTGCTGGCGGCGAAAGCCGGCATGGCTTTCGCCATGGCGCTTGGTGCGCTGCTGTTGCTCGGCCTGCTGCTGATCGGTGTAGTGAAAAGCGCCATCAAGGCCATCTACACCGCGGTGTTGTACCGCTTCGCCGCTGAAGGCGCGGCGCCGGAAGGATTTGATGCCCAGCAACTGAGTCTGGCATTCGGGGCGCGCTAAGGGCTTCATCGGAAAAGGGGCGGAGCTGGCCGATAAGCCGGGTTCTGTCGTGGACAACCATTCCTCTAGGCCCTGCGTCACCGCAGGGCTCAAGCAGCACACCCGGGTGCGGATCGAGCCGATCCATAGCACCCCTATTTGGCCTTGCTCCGAGTGGGGTTTACCGTGCCCTGCGGCGTTAGCCCCGCAGGCGGTGGGCTCTTACCCCGCCATTTCACCCTTACCACGCACCTTGCGGCCGTTCGGCGGTTTGTTTTCTGTTGCACTGGCCGTCGGCTTGCGCCGCCCAGGCGTTACCTGGCACTCTGCTCTGTGGAGCCCGGACTTTCCTCGGCGCTTGCGCGACGCGGTTGTCTGGCCAACTCCGCCGGGGCTATTGTCGCATAGTTGGGTGTACCATGGCTGAAAGCCAGCCTGCTGTTGCCCGACATTCAAACCTACATAATTACTTAAGTTGGATATATGAAAACACCGGTTCGTCTCTCCATCATTGGCGCCTTGTTCTCGTTCAGTACCACCGCATTTTCCCAAGATGGGGCATCGGTCAATGCCGCTGACCCTTCCCCGACTGCTGTATTGACTACTGAACAGATTGCAGAACTGACCAGAACTGAAATGCCTGGAGATCGGATGACTTTGAAATATTCAAACAAATGGCGGATTACATTCGATAATGAGGCGAAATCCGACGGCAACTTGGTGTTTCGCATGGTGATCAAGAACAGCGATGTCGAGCCGGTTGTGGTAACAATACCAATCAAGAAAGGCATCAACGAAAACAACATTGCCGACATCGTCGAAGACGCCCTGCAAAAAGCATTTCCACGCGACTTCAACATTGAAACTGACGATGGCGAATCGGTGCTGGTCAAACTCAACTTCATTGAGGGCTCAAGCAGTTTGGTCTTGCTGAGCAATGATGTAAAAAGTTTGAAAATCAAAATCAGGAAGGAATAATCATTCGCCGCCGTACAAGGCTTTACGCGGAGCGCCGCTAAAATCGGCAGCAATTTTCGCGGCCTGCGAAGGCTTCATGACTTCCGCCAATTTGGCATACAGACGCCGCCCTTCAACCAGCGCGGCGTTTTCGTCTTCCGGAGCACCGGCAACAATCAGCACGAATTCGCCCTTGCGCTGGTTCGGATCGGCCGCGACTTTTTCCGCGATGGCGGCCAGCGTGCCGTCCAGAACCGTTTCGAACAGCTTGGTGATTTCGCGCGCCAATACTGCTTCGCGCTCATCGCCGAAAGCCGCGCGCATGTCGGACAGACACTCCTCGATGCGGTGCGAACTTTCATAAAAAACCAGGGTGCGGGTTTCGCCGGCAAGGGCATTCAAGCGCTCGCGTCGTACCGAGACTTTGTGCGGCGTAAAGCCTTCGAAACAGAAGCGGTCGGAGGCCAAGCCGGCCACCGACAGCGCCGCGATGGCGGCGCAGGGTCCGGGAATCGGCGACACGGTGACGCCAGCGGCCCGCAGTTCGCGCACCAAGCGGTAACCGGGGTCGGAAATCAGCGGCGTGCCGGCATCGCTGACCAGTGCCAAGGTCTTTCCGGATTGCAACTGCGCCAGCACCTGCGCCACCCGCGCCGACTCGTTGTGTTCATGCAGAGCGAGCAAGGGTCGATCCAGGCCGAGCGCGTTCAGCATCTGGCGGGTGTGCCGGGTGTCCTCGGCGCAGATCAGGTCGGCGCCGGCCAGCACATCGCGGGCACGCGGACTCAAATCGCCCAGATTGCCGATCGGCGTGGCGACCACGTACAAAGCGCCCTTTTTCAGCTCGAACATTGCTAAAATCCAGTCTGGAACCGCCTCCATCATAGCGGTTCACCGAAGGGAATTGGATTATGCGTGCTTTGACCGCCGCCGCCGTGTTGTGTGTGCTGACCGCCTGCAGCAGCGGCCCGACCCGGCCGCCAGTAACCGACAACACCCCGGCACCGACAGCGGCCGAGATGCTGGCCCAGGCGCGCGCCAAGAACCAGCACTGGCTTGATCCGGCGCTGATCACGCACTTCCCGGAATCCGGCATCACCGACTACCGCCCGCCGGCAAAACTGGCCGTGCTCCTACCGCAGTCGGGAAACCTTGCGGTTGCCGGCAACGCCATCCGTGATGGTCTGCTATCGGCCTATTACGCCGAAACCCGCAGCAAACCCGGCATCCGGTTTTACGACACCCAAGGCAGTGCCGCCGGCGCCAAAACCGCGTTTGAACGCGCGATGAATGACGGCACACAGATGATCATCGGGCCGATCGGCAAGGATGAAGTCGCGGCCATCCACGACATCGCCGGAACCCTTCCGGTGCTGGTGCTGAACCGGCTTGAAACGCCGAGCAATCGGCATGTCCTGAACTTCTCGCTGAGCCCCGAGCGCGAAGGCGAACTCATTGCCGAACGCCTGCTTGGCAAAGGCCTGTTGCAAGCGGCCGTATTCAGCCAAAGCAGCGACAGCAACAGCCGCATGCTGGCCGCGTTTGAAAAACGCTACCAATCGGGCGGCGGCAACGTCATCTTGAAAGCTCCGGCGCCGGTGTTCGGCAAGGATGCCGAGGGCGTCGCCATCAACTCGGTGCTTCCGGAAGCCGTGCGGGAAGCCAAAGCCGTATTGCTGTTGATGAACGGCGATGCCGCCAAACCGACCCGCGCCGCGTTGGCCCTGAACGGCGCCGCAGGCATTCCGGTGTTCGCCGGCACCGACATCACCGACAGCGGCGATGCGAAAACCAATACGCAGCTCGACGGCATCGAATTCCTGCAGATGCCCTGGCTGGTCAACCGCGGCAACAGTTTGAACATCAGCGCCGCACAGTTGCTGAAACTGCCGAGCGCGCGCGGACCCGGCGCGAAACTCAATGCCTTCGGCGCCGATGCCTGGCTGATCGCCACGCGCCTGCCGGTGTGGCTGGCCAGCCCGAACAGCGAAATCGGTGGTGCGACCGGCAATCTGCATCTGGAACCGGACGGCCGCATCGAACGCACGCTGTCCTGGTCGGTGTTCCGTGCCGGTGTGTCGCAAGCCGCGAATGGCCCCTGAACTCAGTCCAATGCAGCATCAGGGCCGGCTGGCGGAGGACGCCGCGCTGGCGTTTCTGGAACAGCAGGGACTCAGGGCACTGGCACGCAATGCCGCATACAGTGTCGGTGAACTCGATCTGATTCTGCTGCATGGCGATACCGTGGTGTTTGCGGAAGTGCGGCAACGCCGGTCCGATGCCTTTGGCGGCGCCGCGCAGTCCATCGACCGTCGCAAGATGCACAAATGCGCACTGGCCGCACAATGCTGGCTGAAGCAGCATCCGCAATACGCCCAGGCGCCCTGCCGTTTCGATGCCGTGCTGCTGACCGGCCGCGACAATGCATGGAAGATCGACTGGATGCAGGCCGCTTTCGTGTTCGAGGACGTATTCTGATGGACCGTAGCCTGATCGCCATTTTCGAAAAAGCACTCGGACACGAGGCCGTGCTGACCGCCGCCGCCGACTGTTTGGCCTACGGCTACGACAACTCCAGTTACCGCGCCAATCCGGCCATGGTGCTGCTGCCGGTGCGCATCGAACAGGTACAGACTGCAGTCCGCCTCGCGCGCCAATACAAACAACCACTGACCGCCCGCGGCCGCGGCACCAACACCACCGGCGCCAGCGTGCCCGTCGAACGCGGCATCGTGATCAGTTTCGAGCGCATGCAGCGCATTCTGGCCATCTCGCCCGGCGACCGCACCGCGGTGGTGGAACCCGGCGTGCTCAACGGCGATCTGCAACTGGCCTTGGCGCCGCTCGGTCTGTTCTGGCCACCGGATCCGACCTCAGCACCGTACTGCAGCATCGGCGGCAACATCGCCTGCAATGCCGGCGGCCCGCGCGCGGTGAAGTACGGCGCCACCCGCGACAATGTGCTGGCGCTGAAAGCGGTGACCGGTACCGGCGAACTGGTGGAATTCGGTGCGCGTACCAATAAAAATGCCTCCGGATTCGATCTGTCGCGTCTGTTGATCGGTTCGGAAGGCGGGCTGGCGCTGGTGGTGGAAGCGACATTGAAACTGCATCCGAAACCGGCGGCAAACCGCATGCTGCGCGCGCTGTACCGCGATGTCGAATCGGCGGCCGAAGCGGTGGCGCGCCTGATGGCGCAGCCGGAAACACCGTCAATGCTGGAATTCATGGATGCCACCGCCATCCGCTTGGCACGTGATATCGGCGGGGCCGATTTGCCGGATGCCGGCGCGCTGCTGATGATCGAAGGCGATGGTGATCCGGCACGGCTTGACGCGCTGATGCAAACCTTGGCCACTCATGCCGGCGGCGAGGGTTGCCTCGATATCGCCATCCCCGCCAGCAGCGATGAACAAGCGCAGTTGATGGCGGCGCGGCGCGCCTTATCGCCGGCGCTGCGCAGTCTGGGCAGTGGAAAAATCAACGAGGACGTGGTGGTGCCGGTATCGCAGGTGCCCGAGCTGGTGCGCTTCGTGGAACAGCTCAGCCGCGACTCCGGTCTGCTGATCGTGTGCTTCGGTCACATCGGCAACGGCAATGTGCATGTAAATGTGATGTACGACAAAGCCGAAGCCACGCAGATCGCGATAGCCGAATCCTGCGCGGAAAAACTGTTCACCGAAGTGTTGCGTCTAGGCGGCATGCTCTCGGGCGAGCATGGCATCGGCCTGGCCAAGCGTGGATTCATGGCGCAGGCCTTCACCCCGGAAACGCTGGCGATGATGCGCGGCATCAAAACCCTGTTCGATCCGGACGGCATTCTGAATCCGGGCAAGACGCTGCCAGACACCGATTCGTAATTTTCAGATGATGTAAAAAATGAGTTGTGCCGCCGCCAAGGCCATCAGTCCGGCACTGACATCATCGATCATCACCCCGAAGCCGCCGGAAAAGTGTTTGTCGGCCCAACCGACCGGTCCGCGTTTGACGATGTCGAACAGGCGGAACAGGATGAAGGCCAGCACATAGGCCATCAGTGTTTTAGGCAACAGCAACAATGCAATCCACTGCCCGATGAATTCATCCCAGACGATGTAGCCCGGATCATGCACCCCAGTTTTGGCGATCATCCAGTTGCTGGCGTGCACGCCCAGTTCGAAGCCGACGCCAATCACCACCAGCTGCAACCATACCGGTTGCTCAGCCATCAGCCACCACCACAGCAGTAGTGCGAGCAGCGAGCCCACAGTGCCCGGTGCTTTTTTCGACAAGCCACTGCCGAAACCGAGCGCAATCCAGGCATAGGGGTGCTTGAGCAGGCGGTAATCAGTGAACATGCGATGCCTCCGCGAAATGCCGGTAGCCGGTCTGATCCAATGTGAGATGTTCGCCATCCGGCGTCAGGCAACGCAGTCCGGATTCGGCGGTGATGTGACCGATGACCGAGGCAGTGACCCCCACGGCCGCCATGGCCTGCTCGATGGCGAAAGCCTCAGCCGGAGACGCGGTGAAACACAGTTCGTAATCATCGCCGCCGGACAGCTGCAAGGCCCAACGGGCGGTATCGTCTTTGTGGAAATCGAGCAGACTGGCCGATACCGGCAGTCGGCCAAGTTCCAGTTCGGCACCGACGCCGCTGCCGGAAAGGATGTGCCCCAAGTCCTGGGCCAAGCCATCGCTGATGTCGATGGCGGCGCTTGCCAAGCCGCGCAAGCCCAGACCGGCAGCCACGCGCGGCGTTGGCCGGTCGAGTCGATGGCGCAGTTTCATCGATTGCATCGGGCCGTGTTTGTATTGCTGCAGCGCCGCCGCGGCATCGCCAAGCGAACCGGTGACCCAGACATCGTCGCCGACACGTGCACCCGTGCGGCGCAACGCCGAACCCGCCGGCACGAAGCCCTGCACGGTGACGGTCACCGTCAGCGGCCCGCGGGTGGTATCGCCGCCGATCAAACTCACGCCGTGTTCGGCGGCCAGTTCCAGCAGACCTTCGGAAAAACTCTGCAGCCAGTCCCAGTCCATCTCGGGCACAGTCAGCGCCAGACTCATCCAGGCCGGTTCGGCGCCCATCGCCGCCATATCGCTGAGGTTGACAGCAAGCGCCTTGTAGCCGATGTCGGTAGCGGCTGTTTGTTCGGGAAAATGCACGCCGGCCACCAGGGTATCGGTGCAAATGATCAACTGCATGCCGGAAGGCACGCTGCAGATGGCGGCGTCATCGCCGATGCCGAGCACCACATCGTCGCGGGCGCCGGATTGCCGCGCTTTGTTTTTCAGCCAGGCAATCCAGTCGAACTCGCTCATCCGCGTCGGGCGTTGAGCTCGGGCTGGCGCCAGATGCCGGCGGCTTGATCGAGCACGCCGTTGACATAGGTATGGCCATGATCGGAACCGAAACGCTTGGCGATTTCGATGGCCTCGTTGAGGATGACCCGGTACGGTACATCGAGGCGGTCACGCAGCTCGAGGGCGGCAATGCGCAGTACCGCGCGCTCGATCGGATCGACCTGTTCCATCGGGCGGTCCAGGCAATCGGCCAGCGCGACGTCGAGTTCGCGGTGACCGCCGATGACGCCACGCACCAAGGCCTCGAAATACGGCAGATCGGCCACTTCCATGTCCTGCTCGTGGCTGAACTGCTCCAGCACGGTGTCGACCGGCGTGTGCGACAGCTGCCAGGCGTAAACGGCCTGCAGGGCACGGCGGCGGGAACGCGAGCGGGCGGCGGGGTCGATGCCGTCGGTGCGAGCAGGTTTCATCGGAGTCCAATCTACGGGGTGGAGGGCCATTTTACCGCAGCGCGGGGTATCACGCACCCGCGTCGCTGGACAGGTCCTGCCACATCACCGCCACGGTCTGGCCGTGCAGTTGCCGGCGCTCGTGCAGCAGCCAGCCGGCATTGGCGTAATAGTCTTCGTGGTTCTCGGTGAACAGATACCAGCCCGAATAGCCCAGCGCCGCAACCGCTTGCGCCGCAGCGTTCATCAGGGCCTGCGCCACGCCTTGGCCGCGCGCTTCGGGCACGATGTAGAAGCTGGCCAACCACGGCCCGGGCACATCGGCCATTTCCGGGGAGTCTTCCAACAGCGCGCTGATCGAGCCGATCAAGGCCTCGTCGGCATACGCCAGCCAAGTGGCCGGTAGGCCGGCGTGCCGCAGTTGCGCCTGAAACTCCGACCGGGCAACGCTTTCATCCCAACCGGCAAACAGCCCGGCCCACTCGCGTACATGCCAGGCCGCCAGCGTTTCGGCCACTCCGGATTGGCCGTTCCAGCGCTCGATACGGAAATTCATGGTTTTTTCGGATCGTCGAGCAGCGGCAATTGCTCCGCCGCCAGACCGGGCATGTCGCGTTCCAAACGGGCAATTTCCTCGCGGAATTCCTCGATGTCCTGGAATTTCCGGTACACGGAAGCGAAGCGCACATAAGCCACGTGATCGATTTTCTTCAGCTCGTCCATCACCAGAATGCCGAGCTGATGCGAGGAGATTTCGCGGTCGGTATGTTTCAGCAGACGGTGCATGATGGCATGCACGGCGGCATCGATCTGCTCGCCGGTGACCGGCCGTTTCTGCACCGCGCGTTCGAAGCTGGTGCGCAGCTTGCGTTCCTCAAAAGCTTCGCGCCGGCCATTGCTTTTTACTAGCGTCGGCATTTTCAGATCGGCTGATTCGTAGGTGTTGAAACGCTCACCGCATTCGGCACATTCGCGCCGGCGGCGGATGGCCATGCCCTCTTCCACCACGCGGGTGTCGATCACGCGGGTGTCGTCATGCTGGCAAAACGGGCAATGCATTCAGACTTAGCCGTAAACCGGGAACATCCGGCACTGTTTGGTCACGTTGTCGCGCACACCACTCAGCACCGCTTCATTGGTGTGGTCGTCAAGCACATCGCAGATCCAGTTGGCCAAGGCCACGCATTCCGGTTCCTTGTAGCCACGGGTAGTCAGCGCCGGGGTGCCGATGCGCAGACCTGAGGTGACGAAGGGCGAACGCGGATCGTTCGGTACCGAGTTCTTGTTCACGGTGATGTGCGCCTTGCCCAGCGCTGCTTCGGCGTCTTTGCCGGTGATTTCGCGGCCGATCATGTCGATCAGCATCAGGTGGTTTTCGGTGCCGCCGGACACGATCTTGTAACCGCGCGCCATGATGGCTTTGGCCATGGCCTGGGCATTCTTCACCACTTGCACTTGGTAGTCTTTGAATTCCGGCTCCAGCGCTTCCTTGAACGCTACCGCCTTGCCGGCGATCACGTGCATCAGCGGGCCGCCCTGCGTGCCGGGGAACACCAGTGACTGCAGTTTCTTTTCGATCTCTTCGTTGGCCTTGGCCAAGATGATGCCGCCACGCGGACCACGCAGGGTTTTGTGGGTGGTCGAGGTCACCACATCGGCATGCGGTACCGGGTTCGGGTACACACCGGCGGCCACCAGGCCGGCCACGTGCGCCATGTCCACGAAGAAGTAGGCGCCGACCGATTTGGCGATTTCGGCCAAACGCGCCCAATCCACGATCTGCGAGTAGGCCGAGAAACCGCCGATCAGCATTTTCGGTTTATGTTCCTGAGCCAGACGATTCACTTCGTCGTAATCGATCAGGCCGTTTTCATCCACGCCGTACTGCACACCGTTATAGCTCTTTCCGGAGAAGTTGACTTTCGCACCGTGGGTCAAGTGACCGCCATGCGCCAGGCTCATGCCCAGCACGGTATCGCCCGGATTCAGCAGCGCCATGTACACCGCGATGTTGGCCGAAGAACCCGAGTGCGGCTGCACGTTGGCGTAATCGGCACCGAACAGCTGCTTAGCGCGTTCGATGGCCAAAGCCTCGGCCACATCGACGAATTCGCAGCCGCCGTAGTAACGCTTGCCCGGATAGCCTTCGGCGTACTTGTTGGTGAGCACGCTGCCCTGCGCTTCCAGCACGCGCGGGCTGGTGTAGTTCTCCGAAGCAATCAGCTCGACGTGGTCTTCCTGGCGCTGGCGCTCGTCGGCGATGGCTTTGGCAAGTTCAGCGTCGTACTGGGCAATGGTCTGGCTGCGGGCGAACATGGGGGAAGCCTCGGGATCGGGGGGAGGCTTAAATTGTAGCTTGCACGCGCCCCAAGAGCCAGCCGAAACTGGCGGAAAACCCCTGAATAAGGGATAATTGGCGGCAATTCACCGCAAGATATCGGGCTTGGCCCAGGAATCCCCATGCAATACATTTACACCATGATCGGCGTCTCCAAGACCGTGCCGCCGAAGCGCGAAATCATCAAAGACATCTCGCTCAGTTTCTTCCCGGGCGCCAAGATCGGCCTGCTCGGCCTGAACGGCGCCGGTAAATCGACCGTGCTGCGCATCATGGCCGGCGTGGACACTGACTTCACCGGCGAAGCCCGCCCGCAGCCCGGTATCAAGGTCGGCTACCTGGAGCAGGAACCGCGCCTGAACCCGGAGCAAACCGTGCGCCAGGCCGTGGAAGAAGGCGTGGGCGAACTGCTGCATGCCCAGGCCGAACTCGATGCCGTGTATGCGGCCTATGCCGAAGAAGACGCCGATTTCGACAAGCTGGCCGCCAAACAGCAGCGCCTGGAAGCCATTCTGGCCAGCGGCGATGCCGATACCCTGGAACAGCAACTGGAAATCGCTGCCGATGCCCTGCGCATTCCGGCCTGGGATGCCATCTGCGGCAAACTCTCCGGCGGTGAAAAACGCCGCGTGGCACTGTGCCGTCTGCTGCTTTCCAAGCCCGACATGTTGCTGCTCGACGAACCGACCAACCATTTGGACGCCGAATCGGTGGAGTGGCTGGAACAGTTTCTGGCGCGCTACACCGGCACCGTGGTGGCGGTGACCCACGACCGTTACTTCCTGGAAAACGTGGCCGAATGGATCCTCGAACTCGACCGTGGCCGCGGCATTCCGTGGAAAGGCAACTACACCGCTTGGCTGGAGCAGAAAGGCGACCGCCTGAAGCGCGAAGAATCGGCCGAGTCGGCCCGCCAGAAAGCGCTGGCCAAGGAATTGATCTGGGTGCGCAGCAACGCCAAAGGCGGCCGCAGCAAGGGCAAGGCCCGTCTGGCCCGCTTCGAGGAGCTGAACTCGCAGGAATACCAGAAGCGCAACGAAACCAACGAGATCTTCATTCCGCCGGGCGAACGCCTGGGCGACCGCGTCATTGAATTCAAGAACGTGTCGAAATCCTTCGGCGACCGCCTGCTGATCGACGACCTCAGCTTCCAGGTGCCGCCGGGCGCCATCGTCGGCATCATCGGCCCGAACGGCGCCGGTAAATCGACCTTCTTCAAGATGATTACCGGCCAGGAAAAACCGGACAAGGGCGAAGTCAACATCGGCCATACGGTGAAGATCGCCTATGTGGACCAGAGCCGCGATTCGTTGCAGGCCGACCAGAACGTATGGCAGGCGGTGTCCGGCGGTTCCGACATCATCACCATCGGCAAAACCGAAATCCAGTCACGCGCCTACATCGGCCGTTTCAACTTCAAGGGCTCGGACCAGCAGAAACTGGTCGGCACGCTCTCGGGCGGTGAACGCGGCCGTCTGCACATGGCGCAGACCCTGCTGCAGGGCGGCAACGTGCTGCTGCTCGACGAACCGTCCAACGATCTGGACATCGAAACCCTGCGCGCCTTGGAAGATGCCATCCTCGAATTCCCCGGCTGCGCGATGATCATCTCGCACGACCGTTGGTTCCTGGACCGCATCGCCACCCACATCCTCGCCTTCGAAGGCGATTCGCATGTGGAATTCTTCCCCGGCAACTACAAGGAATACGAGGAAGACAAGAAACGCCGCCTGGGCGATGCCGGCGCACAGCCGCACCGCCTGCGTTACAAGGCCCTGAAATAATATGTCATTCATCGGGCGCATCAACGCCGCGCAGCAGGCCAACAACAGCCTGCTGTGCGTGGGTTGGGATCCAGAGCTGGAGAAATTCCCGGCCCACCTGCACAACGCTCCCGATGCCCTGTTTGATTTCTTCAAAGCCATCGTTGATGCCACCGCCGATCTGGTGTGCTGCTACAAACCGCAGATCGCGCACTTCGCGGCGCTGGGTGCGGAAGATGCCCTGCTGCGGTTGATCCGCTACACGCAGGCCACCTACCCCGCCATTCCGGTCATCCTCGATGCCAAGCGCGGCGACATCGGCTCCACCGCCGAGAAATACGCGGTGGAAGCCTTCGGCCGCTATGGTGCCGATGCGGTCACGCTCAATCCATATTTGGGCCGCGATTCCATCGAACCGTTCCTGAAGCACGCCGACAAGGGCGTGATTCTGCTGTGCCGCACCTCCAACCCCGGTGCGAAAGACCTGCAGGACCTCGACTGCTCCGGCAAGCCGCTGTATCAACGCGTGGCCGAAACCATCGCCCGCGATTGGAACGGCAACAACAACTGCCTGCTGGTGGTGGGCGCCACCTGGCCGCAGCAGCTGGCCGAAGTCCGCGCCATTGTGGGCGATATGCCCTTCCTGGTACCCGGCGTGGGCGCGCAGGGCGGCGATGTGCAGCAGATCATCCAGAATGGGCGCGGCAAAGCGTCCGATGCGCTGATCATCAGCTCCTCACGGGCCATTCTGTATGCCGGCAACGGCATCGATTTTGCCGAAGCCGCAAGGGCTGCGGCCTTGAAGCAGCGGGATGAGATCAACCGCTACCGGTGATTGAGAATATGCGATGATGGCACTCCCATTTGGAGACCACCATGAACCCCGCCCTGTTTGACGCCACCGTTCCCGCCTTCACCCGCGCCCTGCGCGCCCTCGACGCCTGCCTGGACAAAGCCCAAGCCCACGCCGAAACCGTCGGCTTCGACATCACCACCCTGTTCGGCGCTCGTTTGGCGCCTGATATGTTCCCGCTCGGCCGGCAGATCCAAATCGCCTGCGATTTCGCCAAAGGCGTCAGCGCCCGTCTGGCCCAAGCCGACATGCCGAACTTCGAGGACACCGAAACCACGCTGACCGAGTACAAGGCCCGCATCGCCAACACCATCGCCTTCATCCAGACGCTGCCGGCCGATGCCTTTGCCGGCGCCGAAACCCGCCAGATCGTGATCATGCGCAAAGACACCAAGCGCGAATACAGCGGCCTGGACTATGCCCACCACGCCGGCCTGCCGAATTTCTATTTCCACATCACCACGGCGTACAACATCCTGCGCCACAACGGCGTCATCATCGGCAAGAAGGATTTCATCGGCAGTGTCTAACGCCCCTTCCCCCATTCCTGAAAGGGGGATACGCGAAGCGCAGGGGGATTCACGCCCGAACCAAGGAATGAATTCATGAAAATCGATGAATCACTGAATGTGTTTGGCGAGCCGCTGGAGCTTTGCGGCGCAGATCCGGTGACCGGCTTCTTGCGGGATGGCAAATGCAACACCTGCAAAGAAGACACCGGCTCGCATACCGTCTGCGTTGAAGTGACGCGGGTGTTTCTGGAGTTTTCCCGGTTCCG
>JAJTGG010000037.1 GCA_021299355.1 Lysobacteraceae bacterium | reverse complement strand
TTCCTCGACATACTGCTGCATCAAGGACGACGATGGCAACATCCTGCCGCAGGGCGAAATCGGCGAGCTATGTGTGAAGGGTCCGCAGGTCATGCAGGGCTACTGGCAGCGCCCGGATGAAACCGCCAAGGTCATCGATGCCGAAGGCTGGCTGCATACCGGCGACATCGCCAAGATGGACGATAAGGGCTTCTTCTATATCGTCGACCGCAAAAAGGACATGATTCTGGTATCCGGCTTCAATGTATATCCGAATGAAATCGAGGATGTCATCGCCGCAATGCCAGGCATTCTGGAAGTGGCTGCGGTCGGTGTTCCGGACGAAAAATCCGGAGAGGCCGTCAAGATCGTGGTGGTCCGCAAAGATCAATCGATTACCGCCGAGGACATCAAGCATTACTGCCGTGAGCACCTGACCGGCTATAAACAGCCGAAGGTCATCGAGTTCCGGACCGAACTGCCGAAAACCAATGTGGGCAAGATACTGCGGCGTGAGTTGCGGGATACCCCGATAGAAGCATGAAAAAAGGGCGCCTCGGCGCCCTTTTTATTCAGTCATTCACAGGCCGCATGTACGGGAACAACAGCACATCGCGGATGGATGCAGAGCCGGTCAGCATCATCACCAGGCGATCGATGCCGACTCCGAGGCCGCCGGTCGGCGGCAGACCGACTTCCAACGCGCGGATGTAATCCGCATCGAAGTGCATGGCTTCATCATCCCCGCCCTCCTTCTGGTTGACCTGCTCGGCGAAGCGCGCGGCCTGATCTTCGGAATCGTTGAGCTCGGAAAAGCCGTTGGCGATTTCCTTGCCGCCGATGAACAGCTCAAAACGGTCGGTCAGTCCGGCGTCGTTGTCGTTGGCGCGGGCCAAGGGGCTGACTTCTGTCGGGTGCTGGGTGATGAAGGTCGGCTGGACCAGTGTGTGCTCAACGGTCTTCTCGAATACTTCCAGCAGGAGCTTGCCCCAGCCATAGCCGGACTTGTAGCGGACACCAAGCGTATCGCAATGCCCGCGCATGGCAGCAACATCACGGATGTCGGCGGCGGAAATCTGCGGGTTATGCGCGAGTACCGCATCGGTCATGGTCCAGCGCTTGAACGGTTGGGACAGATCGATGTCGGCCCCATCCCAATGTGCCTGCATGGATGGCAGGACTTTTTCAGCAGCGGCGCGGATCATGCCCTCGGTCAAATCCATGATCTCGTTGTAGGTGGCATAGGCCTCATACAGTTCGAGCATGGTGAATTCCGGGTTGTGGCGGGTGGACACCCCCTCGTTGCGGAAATTGCGGTTGATTTCATAGATGCGCTCAAGACCGCCAACAGTCAACCGTTTCAGATAAAGCTCCGGTGCCACACGCAGATAAAGATCCAGTCCGAGCGCGTTGTGGTGGGTCATGAACGGTTTGGCCGTGGCGCCGCCAGGGATGTAATGCATCATCGGCGTTTCCACTTCCAGGAAGCGCTGAGCATCCAGCCAATTGCGTAGGGCCGAAATCACCTGCGAACGTTTGATGAACACTTCGCGTGCTTCCGGGGTCACGATCAGATCGACATAGCGCTGCCGGTAACGCTGCTCGACATCGGACAGGCCATGCCACTTGTCGGGTAGCGGACGCAGGGATTTGGTCAGTAGTCGCAGGCTTTTGCCCTTGACCGACAGCTCACCGGTCTTGGTCCGGGTCAGCATGCCGCTGACACCGATGATATCGCCGACATCCCAGTGCTTGAAGGATTCGTAGACTTCGCCCAGATCGGCACCCGCCAGATAGAGCTGGATACGGCCGGACATATCCTGCAGCTGCGCGAAACTGGCCTTGCCCATGACGCGTTTGGCCATCAGCCGTCCGGCAATCTGTACGCTGCGGTCAATTTCCTGAAGCGCCTCTGTGGTCCAACGCTCCTTGTCGGCGTATTCGTCCTGCAGATCGCTGGCATAATCGGCGCGCACGAAATCATTCGGATAAGCGATGCCCTGCTCACGGAGCGCACGGAGTTTAGCGCGTCGTTCCGCAATGAGCTGGTTTTCGTCCTGCGGCTGTTCGGTGATGTTCTCGTTCATACGGTTCCTTGAATCAGTTACTGCGGCCGGCGCCGGCGGTCAGCCCGGCTTTAAGACTGGCTTCGACGAACTCGTCGAGATCGCCGTCGAGGACTTTCTGAGTGTCGGTACGTTCGATGCCGGTACGCAGATCCTTGATCCGGCTCTGATCGAGTACGTAACTGCGGATCTGGCTGCCCCAGCCGATATCGGATTTGGTCGCCTCAAGCGCATCCTTCTCGAAATTGCGTTTCATCAGCTCGAGTTCGTACAACTTGGCTTTCAACATCTTCATGGCCCGGTCACGGTTGCCGTGCTGGGAACGTTCGATCTGGCAGGCCACGACGGTATTGGTCGGAATATGGGTAATCCGGACTGCCGATTCGGTTTTATTGACGTGCTGGCCGCCGGCACCGGATGAACGGTAGACATCGGTCCGCAGATCCGCCGGATTGATTTCGATTTCGATATTGTCATCGACTTCCGGGCTGACGAATACCGAGCAGAACGAGGTATGCCGGCGGTTATCGGAATCGAAGGGCGACTTGCGCACCAGACGGTGTACGCCGATTTCGGTTTTCAGCCAGCCGTAGGCATATTCACCCTCGACGCGGAACGTGGCGCTTTTGATGCCGGCCACATCGCCGTCAGAGGCTTCCATCAGCTCGGTTTTCCAGCCACGGGCTTCGCAGAAGCGCAGGTACATGCGCAGCACAATCTCGGCCCAGTCCTGGGCCTCGGTACCGCCAGCACCGGCCTGGATGTCGACGAAGCAGTTGGTATGGTCCTGCTCGCCGGAGAACATCCGACGGAATTCCAGCTTTTCAACACGTTCGGCAATCTTGGCGACATCCCCGGTGACCGACTCGACGATGCCTTCGTCGTTTTCCATTTCGGCCAGTTCGAGGTATTCCAGCGCTTCGCCGAGACCGTCAAGCGTTCCGCGGATTTCAGAGACAGTCTTGTCCAGACTTGCCCGCTCTTTGCCGAGCGCCAGGGCTTTTTCAGGCTCATTCCAGATCTGCGGACTTTCCAGCTCGCGGTTTACTTCTTCCAGACGCTCGACTTTATTGTCGAAGTCAAAGATACCCCCTGAGCGAGGTGACACGCTCTTGCAACTCGGCGATGCGGTTGCGGATCGGATTCAGTTCCATGCAGTGAAAAATTCAAGATAATCAGTATTCTATTGTATCAGAGCTGCCCTGTCGAATACAGTGACCTTGCCTGGCATCAAACAAAATAGCCCCCGAAGCATGGTGCTGGGGGCTATTCATGCGCTAACACTTGGAATTTACTGGGGGTGGTTAGAATTCCCTTAATGAGTCTATACAGGCTGCATGTAACGGATAAGGCACTGAACTTCACGCCTTTCCCTGAAATCATTAGTTTGCAATTCATAAACCACGCGGACCCGCGACGGCGGCGCCTCTCCGGAGTAACCGTTGAAATGGATGGCCTGAATGCCTATCGTGCCATCCACCGGCTTGAGTTGCAGCTTGAGGTGTTTGTCCTTCAGAACCTGCCAGCCGAGGACCTCGAAAGCATTGTCGAATACCGGCACCGGAAAGCCCTGGCCCCAGGGGCCGGAATCGGCCAACATCACCGCGGTATCCCTGCACAGTTCCTTTTCGGTCAGTGGCCCGTCGGTCAGGAGGATTTCCTGCAGCAGATCCGGATCGAGCGTTTCCGAGACAATGGCCATGAATGCCTGACAAAACACGGGAAACATTCCGCGGTCCAGCGTGAGTCCTGCCGCCATGGCATGCCCGCCGAAGCGTGCGATCATTCCCGGATGTCTGGCATCGACCAAAGCCAAGGCATCCCGGATGTGAAACCCCGGTATCGAACGGCATGAACCCCGCAATTCCGAACCGTCCGGCTCGCTGGGAGCAAAAACCAATACGGGTCGGTGGATGCGGTCTTTCATGCGCGAAGCCACCAGACCAATGATGCCGGGATGCCAGTCCGGCTGATGCAGAATCAGGCATTTCTGATCCGGGAATGCGCCCAAATCAATCGAGGCAAACATCATCTCGGCGTCATCCAGCATGTCCTGCTGAAGGTGTTGCCGTTCAAGATTGATGGCATGCAGATTTTCCGCCATCTCCATGGCGCATTGCGGATCATCGGCCAAAAGACATTCGATGCCCAAAGCCATATCCTCAAGCCGGCCGGCGGCATTGATTTTCGGACCGATCCGGAACCCGATGTCCATGGCATCGATCTTGCCCGGTTCCAGACCGCCGATACGCGCCAGTGCCGAGACGCCCGGCTGACAGCGGCCGGCATTGATGCGCGCAAGCCCCGCGCGCACCAGCCGCCGGTTGTTGGCATCCAGCTTGACCATGTCGGCAATGGTACCGATGGCCACCAAATCCAACAGTGCAGACAAGTCGGCATCGGCACCGGGAGCTTTTTGGGACCGCAGGGCCGCACGTACCGCCACAAGCAGATAGAAAATGACCCCGACGCCGGCCAAGGCCTTGCTCGGAAATCCGCAACCCGGCTGATTCGGATTGAGTATGGCTGCTGCCGACGGCAGGACATCACCCGGAAGATGATGATCGGTAACCAGCACACGGTATCCGCGGAGATTTGCCGCCGCCACGCCAGGATTGCAGGCAATGCCGCTGTCCACGGTGATGATCAGGTCCGGATTCATGTCCGCCAGATCTTCAACCAGACCGGGCGTCAATCCGTAGCCGTGGCGGACACGGTGCGGAACCTTGAACAACACCTGCTCCGCGCCGAGCATACGCAGCCCCCGGACCGCGACCGCTGTTCCGGTGGCACCGTCGCAGTCGAAATCCCCGACAACGACGATGCGCGATTGCCGGGCGATGGCATCCATCACCAAGGCTACGGCATTCTCCAAACCACGCATCGTGTCCGGCGGAAACAGATGCTGGAGACTGAGATCGATCTGTTCGGCACGTTCAATGCCACGGGCGGCATAAATCCGGCTCAATAAGGCGGATTCATGCAAGCGGGCGGATTCCGGAGCAAAAGAACGCTGTTGGATGGAACGGTTCGGCAACATGCTGTCATGATAGACGGGGAATCCATCGTTAACAACGGCCGGACCTCAGGGATAATGTCATTGCGTGTCGGAATGCCGGCCTTCAGACGGTCTTGACATGGGCAACCGGACTTCCGTGTACTCTTATGCGAGGTAATCATCCAGAGTGTGGGCCATGTTCGGTAAAATCGGCATTTTCGTTCTTATCGTATTACTGAATGCCTGCGCCAGCATTCCACAGCCGAACGGCAATCAACTGGTTGCCGACAAGCCGCTCGAGACGGTCACCGAGGAACAGGGGCGGAGCGTATCGCGTTACCTTGATGCCGAGCGGCTCTCGAAAATCAGCCGTTATGCATTGCCGGACATCGCACTGAGTTTGCCTGCTGAAAATCCTGACATCAGTCCCGAACAGCTGGCCCTGATCAGCAATGCCCTGAATCGCTCCATCTGCACCCGGCTCGGCCAATATCTGGCTGCAGATCCCGAAGCATCCGGTGAGGCGATGCGCGTTGACGTCTCCCTGACCGGCATCACTCCGACATCCAAGTCCATTGCCGGCCTATCCGCAGCGGTCGATACCTTTGTTCCCGGTCCCTTCCGCATTCCGGTCGGCATGGGCGCGATTGCCCTGGATGCGCGCGCAAGCAATGATGCAGGAACACTGGCATTCATGCGTTGGGCAAAGGGTGCGAATCCCGTATTCAACAGTGCTAAGGTATCCTCGATCGGCGATGCCTACGCCTTGATCGAGACCTTCACCCGTGAATTCGGCCAGCTTCTTCTACAAGGCGCAGGCGGCGAAGAAAAACGACCGAAGCTCCCGGAACAGGAAATCCGTGCCAATGAAACCCTGTGCGAAACACGATTCGGCAAAGTCGACCCTCTAGGAAAAGGCGCTTCATTCTTGATTCCCCTCTCCCCCGAATTCATCGACAAGGGCAAGCCGGAAGTGGCCGGTGATTCAGAAGACGGGAATTGATTTCCGACGCCAGAACCGCAGGCGCCATGAAGGTCTCCAGCACCAGCGTGTGCCGTCCGCGAAGTCGAATAGCGTGTTTCGGAGCGGATCGAAGTGCGACTCCACTTCCGGCCAGGACCGGACATGCCGCAGATCGACGAGGACGTCCCTGCCACGTTTCGGATTCGAGCTGTTTTCCAGCGCTCGAATGACAGGGTCCGTTGAGGTCACCGATTTGAAGCTGTGGGCCACGGATGTCGGCAATACCCCTCCGCCCCAGAACCAGAGTCCGTTAACCGGCAGCTGTCGGTCACGTTGACGTTGAACGTTCAGTGGATGGTTATGCAGGGAAATCTGACATTCATTGAACAATGCGGTCCAGGTGCGGCTAGCGCTGAGCTGTCCGGCAAGGTCACAGCCAAGCAGATCCATGACGGGCAGAAAATCAGGCAATTCAGTATTCTCAGGACATCGAATGTAGAAGCTGCCGTCGTTGCCTGCAGAAAAAGTGAAGCCATAGTCGGCAAATGCCGGTTGAAGCGCCGAAACTACGGCCATTACATCGTCCGGGCCCAGTCCGAAATCACTACAGGCCATCACACGCGCACCGCGAATCTCCGCCTGCAGATAAATCGGATCGGCCCTTAACCAGCAGTAGGTGCCGGCATCGCCCGAATCATGCTGTCTGCACAGTGCCGCCACGGGCCAGCTGTAGCCGGATTGACAACTGAAATGGCGCTGCAGCTGCCGGCTTTCAGCGGGTTCGCAGGTCTCGAGACCGAAACGGCGTGCGTAACGGATGAACCCATCCGAGAGCTGCTGACCGGAAAAAAACCGTTTCTCCGGCAGCAGGATGACGCAGGTGCCATAATCCGACATGCTCAATCGATGTAGCGGACCGCGGTAATTTCATATTCGCGGTTGCCGCCCGGTGCCAGTATCGTGATGGCATCACCTTCATGCTTGCCGATCAGGGCGCGCGCTATCGGTGATGAAATCGAAATGCGCTGCTGTTTCAGATCAGCTTCAAGGTCGCCGACGATCATGTAGATGACGGTGGCGTCGGTTTCGACATCGACCAGCTCGACCGTGGCGCCGAACACCACTTTCGAACCTGCTTTGAGCTTGCCGACTTCGATGATCTGGCAGTGCGAAAGCGTGTACTCCAGTTCTTGGATACGGCCTTCGATGAAGCTCTGCTGGTCTCGTGCCGCATGGTACTCCGCGTTCTCCTTGAGATCGCCGTGGGCGCGTGCTTCGGCAATGGCTTCGATGACCTGCGGCCGCTTGACCGACTTCAGGTTTTCCAGCTCCGCGCGCAGCCGGATGGCTCCGGCTTGGGTCAATGGAACAATGGTGCTCATCCGTTCAATTCCCCATGCAGTTCCTGCAGGGACCAGACCCGCGGATTGTCACGGGTTTCGATGGACTGGATCAACGCCTTGGCGCCGGGGATGGTGGTCGAATAGACCAACCGGTGCTGCAGGGCTTCGCGCCGGATTGAGAACGAGTCCGCGATGGCCTGCTTGCCTTCGGTGGTATTGACGATGTAGTTGATTTCGCCGTTCTTGATCAGATCGACGATGTGCGGACGACCTTCGGCCACCTTATTGATGGCATCACAGGGCAGTCCCTGCCCGCGCAGATAGGCGGCGGTACCGTGCGTAGCGACCAGACTGAATCCCTTCTTCAGCAGCGATTGCGCGATTTCAACCAGACGCGGTTTATCGACCTCACGCACCGATACGAAGGCCTTGCCGACCTGCGGTACCCGGATTCCGGCCGCCTCTTCGGCCCGGCCGAAGGCTTCGCTGAAGGTCCGACCGACACCCATGACTTCACCGGTGGAACGCATTTCCGGCCCGAGGATGGGATCGACGTTCTGGAACTTGGCAAATGGGAAAATCGCTTCCTTGATCGAGTAGTAAGGTGGAATGATTTCACGTACGGCATTCTGGGATGCCAGACTGCGGCCAGCCATGCACCGTGCGGCGATTTTTGCCAGCGGCACGCCAATGGCTTTCGACACGAACGGAACCGTCCGAGAGGCGCGGGGATTTACTTCCAACACGAAGATGGTATCGCCCTGGATGGCGAACTGGGTGTTCATCAATCCCACAACCTTCAGGGCTTTCGCCATTTGGCTGACCTGCACACGCAAACGATCCTGAATATCGGCACTGAGGGTGTATGGCGGCAACGAGCAGGACGAATCCCCGGAATGCACGCCGGCTTCCTCGATATGCTCCATGATGCCGCCAATCAGGACATTGCCTTCCATGTCGGCGATGATATCGACGTCGACTTCAACGGCATGATCGAGGAAACGATCAAGCAGCACCGGCGAATCATTGGAAACCTGGACCGCCTCGCGGATATAACGCGACAGGTCTTCGTCGGAATACACCACTTCCATGGCACGTCCGCCAAGCACATAGCTCGGGCGCACCACCAGCGGATATCCGATTTCATTTGCCATCGCGATGGCCTGTTCGGCATTTCGTGCCGTGCGGTTCGGCGGCTGCAGCAGACCAAGTTCCTCGACCAGGCTCTGGAAGCGTTCACGGTCTTCCGCCCAATCGATGGAATCCGGCGAGGTGCCGATAATCGGCGCACCGGCGGCTTCGAGTGCACGCGCCAGCTTCAACGGAGTCTGGCCGCCGTACTGGACGATGACGCCGACCGGTTTTTCCAATTCGACGATCTCCATCACGTCTTCGAAGGTCAGCGGTTCGAAATACAGGCGGTCGGAAGTATCGAAATCGGTGGACACCGTTTCCGGGTTGCAGTTGATCATGATGGTTTCGAAACCGTCCTCGCGTAATGCGAGGGAGGCATGCACGCAGCAGTAATCGAACTCGATGCCCTGCCCGATCCGGTTCGGGCCACCGCCGAGTACGATGATTTTCTTGCGATCGGTCGGTGCCGCTTCGCACTCATCCTCGTAGGTGGAATACAGGTAAGCGGTATCGGTGGCGAATTCCGCGGCGCAGGAATCGACGCGTTTATAGGTTGGACGCACTTTCAGCGCATGGCGAAGCGCACGCACGGCGGATTCGTCTGTGCCGACCAGCTGGGCGATGCGGGCATCGGAAAAGCCCTTGCGCTTGAGGTGACGCATACGGACGGCATCCAAAGCCGGCAGACCGCCGTTGGTGATTTCCGCCTCGATGGCGATCAGTTCCTCGATCTGGTCGAGGAACCAGGGATCTATGAAGCTGAGCTGGAAAACCTCATCGACACTCAGACCGGCACGGAAGGCCTCGGCGACCTGGAACAGCCGTTCAGGCCCCGGTTCTTTTAGTTCGCGTTTGATGCGTAGCAGCCCGTCTTCGCCCTGAGCAGCGGCGCCGGTCGGGTCGAAGCCAACCTTGCCGATTTCCAGACCGCGCAATGCTTTCTGTACCGACTCCTGGAAGGTCCGACCCATGGCCATGACTTCACCGACTGACTTCATCTGCGTGGTCAGACGGGCATCGGCGGCCGGAAATTTCTCAAATGCGAAGCGCGGAATTTTGGTGACGACGTAGTCGATCGTCGGTTCGAACGAGGCCGGCGTGGCGCCGCCGGTGATCTCATTGCGAAGTTCGTCCAGCGTATAACCCACGGCCAGCTTGGCGGCGACTTTCGCGATCGGAAAACCGGTGGCTTTCGAGGCCAGCGCCGACGAGCGCGACACGCGCGGGTTCATCTCGATGACCACTACGCGGCCGTTTTCGGCATTGATGCCGAACTGCACGTTTGATCCGCCGGTATCGACGCCGATTTTGCGCAGCACGGCAATCGAGGCGTCACGCAGACGCTGGTATTCCTTGTCGGTCAGGGTCTGCGCCGGCGCCACGGTAATCGAGTCGCCGGTGTGCACGCCCATCGGGTCGAGATTTTCGATTGAACAGACGATGATGCAGTTGTCGGCGGTGTCGCGCACCACTTCCATTTCGTATTCCTTCCAACCCAGCACTGATTCCTCGATCAGCACTTCGGTGGTCGGCGACAGATCAAGACCGCGCTTGGTGATTTCCAGGAATTCTTCGCGGTTGTAGGCGATTCCGCCGCCGCTGCCACCAAGCGTGAAGCTTGGGCGGATGATGGTGGGATATCCCACGCGGGTCTGGATGTCGAGCGCCTGCTCGAGACTGCGGGCGATTTCCGCTTTCGGGCAATCCAGGCCGATTTCGGCCATGGCGACACGGAACAGCTCGCGGTCTTCAGCCATGCGGATGGCATCGGGTGACGCGCCGATCAGCTGCACGCCATACTTTGCGAGTGTGCCTTCGTCGGCCATGGCCAGCGCGCAGTTGAGCGCAGTTTGGCCGCCCATGGTCGGCAACAGCGCATCCGGTTTTTCCTTGGCGATGATGCGTTCGACCGTGGCCGGATTGATCGGTTCGATGTAAACCGCATCGGCCATGTCCGGGTCGGTCATGATAGTGGCCGGATTCGAATTGACCAGCACCACGCGGTAACCTTCTTCGCGCAGGGCCTTGCAGGCCTGTGCGCCGGAGTAGTCGAACTCGCAGGCCTGGCCGATGACGATGGGACCGGCACCGATAATCAGGATGGTTTTGATGTCAGTACGCTTGGGCATCAGCGTTTCTCCATCAGCGTAATGAACTTGTCGAATAGGTAGGCCACATCGTGCGGGCCGGGACTGGCTTCCGGGTGTCCTTGGAAGCTGAAAGCCGGCGCATCGGTGAGGGCAATGCCTTGGTTCGATTGATCGAACAGGGACCGGTGGGTGACCCGAACATTGGCCGGCAGGCTGCTTTCATCGATGGCGAATCCGTGGTTCTGCGAGGTGATCATCACCCGCTTCGAATCGAGATCCTGTACCGGATGGTTGGCGCCGTGATGGCCGAACTTCATTTTCAAGGTTGCGGCGCCGCTGGCCAGACCCAGCAGCTGATGGCCGAGGCAGATGCCGAAGGTCGGAATTTGACGGGCGATGAAGGTTTTGATGGCGGCAATCGCATAATCACAGGGCGCCGGATCGCCGGGGCCGTTGGACAGGAAGATGCCATCCGGGTTCAGGGCCAGAGCCTGCTCGGCCGCGGTCTGGGCAGGCACTACCGAAATGCGGCAGCCGCGTTCGGCCAACATGCGCAGGATATTGTGCTTGACCCCGAAATCATAGGCGACCACATGGAATCGCTCCGGCGCCTGTACGTAAGTCTGGCTGTTGAGATCGAGCTGGCCATCGGTCCAAGCATAAGGGGCGGTGCAGGACACCACCTTGGCCAGATCCATGCCTTTCAGTCCGGCGAACTTGCGGGCCGCCTCGATGGCGTGGTCGATGTCGATCACGCCGGCCATCAGGGTGCCGCTCTGGGCACCGCTATTGCGCAGGATGCGGGTCAGTTTGCGGGTATCGATGTCGGAAATGGCGACGATACCGTTCTGCTTCAGCCATTCCGGCAAATCAATCTGATTGCGCCAACTGCTGGCCCGGCGCGGCACATCGCGCACTATCAATCCAGCGGCATAGACCTGATTGGATTCGTTATCCTGAACGGCAATCCCGGTATTGCCGATGTGCGGATAGGTCAAGGTGACCAGTTGCCGGCTGTAGGAAGGGTCGGTCAGGATTTCCTGGTAACCGGTCATGGCGGTATTGAACACCACTTCACCGACCGAAATTCCGGTTGCGCCTACGGAAAGACCCTCGAATACGGTACCGTCTTCGAGGGCGAGAATGGCTGATTGGGTCACAAAGCTCGCCTTTTCAAAAAGTTAAGGTTCTTCCCACGGCAAGACTTTGCATTGCACAAAGGCCGTAAAAAGGCGGTTTAGGCGAGTGAGAATTTTAGCGGAATCCACCGCTATTGTCCAGCAATGCCGGAAATACGTCAGTATCCGAACTCCAGCTTGTCATGAACACGCCGACGGCCGCCCACGGAAGCAAAACGGAGAGGATAATCCTCTCCGTTTTGGGTCAATCTCATGAACAGCCTGTTCAGCGGTAATCGTCCGGCGTCGGGCAGATGCAGATCAGATTGCGGTCACCATAGACGTTATCAACGCGGCCGACCGGACTCCAGTATTTGTCCTGACGCGCGCTGCCGGCCGGGAATACCCCCTCCTCACGCGAGTACGGACGCTTCCATTCGGCATCGGCGAGATCGAAGACGGTATGCGGCGCATGGCGCAGCGGACTGTGTTCAATGGCAAACCGCCCGTTCTGGACCTCGGCAATCTCGTTGCGGATGGCAATCATCGCATCACAGAAGCGGTCCAGCTCCACCTTGGCCTCCGATTCGGTCGGCTCGATCATCAGTGTTCCCGGCACCGGGAAGCTCATGGTCGGGGCGTGGAAGCCGAAATCAATCAAGCGTTTGGCGATGTCATCCACACTCACGCCACAGGCATCTTTTAGTGGACGCGGATCGATGATGCACTCATGCGCAACGCGGCCATTGTGGTTGCGGAACAGCACCGGAAAATGCGGATGCAGGCGGGCCGCCATGTAGTTCGCGCTGAGGATCGCCACTTCGGTCGCCAGCTTCAGGCCCTCGCCGCCCATCATCAGGATGTAGGCGTAGCTGATCGGCAGAATCGATGAGGAACCGAACGGTGCCGCCGAAACCGGGCCGACCGGCGCAGTGCCGCCGTCCAGTACCGGATGACCTGGCAGATACGGGGCCAGATGCGCTTTGACGCCGATCGGGCCCATGCCCGGGCCGCCGCCGCCGTGCGGAATGCAGAAGGTTTTGTGCAGATTAAGGTGTGAAACGTCGGCACCGAAATCGCCCGGACGCGACAGGCCGACTTGGGCATTCATGTTGGCACCGTCCATGTAAACCTGGCCGCCGTGCTGGTGCACGATATCGCAGATTTCACGGATGCGCTCTTCGAATACGCCGTGCGTGGATGGATAGGTCACCATCAATGCCGCCAAATTGGCGCTGTTTTTTTCCGCTTTGGCACGCAGATCGTCGACATCGACATTGCCATCGGCATCGCAGTTGACCACGACCACGTCCATCCCGACGTGGTAGCCGCGGATGGCCAGTAGACCGGCGTACTCGCCCTGGGCACCCGAGTTGGGTTGCAGCGATACCGCATCGTAGCCGGTAATCTCGACCAGCCATTTTTTCAGATCATCAAACAGTTCGTAATACCCCAAGGCCTGTTCGACCGGCGCGAACGGATGCAGGGTCCCGAATTCCGGCCAAGTGACCGGAATCATTTCGGCGGTGGCATTGAGTTTCATGGTGCAGGAACCGAGCGGAATCATGGCGCGGTCCAGCGCCAGGTCGCGGTCGGACAGCTTACGCATATAGCGCAGCAACTCGGTTTCGGAACGGTAACGGCTGAAAATCGGATGCGTGAGGCAGGCTTCATTGCGGGTCAGACCGGCAGGCACGGCATCGCCGGGCGCTGCAGCATCCGTGTAGTTGAGCTTGCCACCGAAGGCGCGCCAGACCGCTTCCACGGTTTCCGGTGTGGTGGCTTCATCCAGTGCGATGCCCAAGGTATTGGCGTCCACAATGCGGAAGTTGATTTTCTCAAGTGCTGCGCGGGCTACGATGGCGTCCTGCTGGGATCCCACATCCACCGTAATGGCGTCGAAATAATGGGTGTTGCGGATTTTGAAACCGAGCTTGGCAAGACCGGCGGCTAGGACCTTGGTGCGGGCATGCACATCACCGGCGATGGCGGCAAGCCCTTCGGGACCGTGATAGACCGCGTACATCGAGGCGATGACCGCCAGCAGCACCTGCGCCGTGCAGATGTTCGAGGTCGCTTTCTCGCGGCGAATATGCTGCTCACGGGTTTGCAGAGTCAGGCGATAGGCCGGTTGGCCGCGGGAATCGATGGAAACACCGATGAGGCGACCCGGAATGGAGCGTTTGTAAGCGTCGCGGACAGCCATATAGGCGGCATGCGGACCGCCGTAGCCCATCGGTACACCGAAACGTTGGGTCGATCCGATGGCCATGTCGGCGCCGAGTTCGCCAGGGGATGTGAGTACGGCCAGCGCCAGCGGATCGGCGGCCATGATGCTGAGGGATCCCGCTTCTTTCAACCGGGCAATGGCGGGACGGAAGTCGCGGATTTCACCATCGGTTCCCGGGTATTGGAAAATAGCGCCGAACACGTCGGATGCATCCAGATCGGTTTCCGGGTTGCCGATGACCAGCTCCCAGCCCAGCGGCTCGGCGCGCGTGCGCAGCACGGCAATGGTCTGCGGGTGGCAGTTTTCATCAACAAAGAATTTACGGGTTTTCGCTTTGGAAACGCGCTCGGCAACCGCCATGGCTTCGGCCGCTGCGGTGCCCTCATCCAGCAACGAGGCGTTGGCGACATCCAGGCCGGTCAGTTCGCAGACCATGGTCTGGAAGTTCAGCAGCGCCTCGAGACGACCCTGCGAAATTTCCGGTTGATAAGGCGTGTAGGCCGTGTACCAGGCCGGATTTTCGAGAATATTGCGCAGAATTACCAGCGGCGTCAGCGTGCCGGAGTAGCCCTGTCCGATCAACGAGGTGAATACCGTGTTCTTGGAAGCCAGCTCCCGCAGACGGGCCAGCGCTTCGACTTCAGAGAGTGCCCGCCCCATGCTGCTCAGCGGCTTCAGAATGCGGATGGATTCCGGCAGTGTTTCCGCAATCAGGGTTTCCATGCTGCCGACACCGACGGCATCGAGCATCTGCTGGATTTCATGCGGAGACGGACCGATATGACGGGCGGCGAAATCACGGGCAACATGCGGAAGCGGCAAAGCGTTAGGATCGGTCATGACAGCTCTCTGAGTAGGCGCGCATCGGAGACCGGACATCAGCCTGTCCGGCATCGGCGCCCCCTCTGTCTGTTTGCCTGAGAGTGTTATCCCGTCGGCAGGCGCCGGCATTGGCCGCACCGTTTTTCAGAGTGTCTTCACCGGCGGTTCTTTTGCCTGAGAGTTTCCGGGGCGGTTGCTCCTTCGGCGCTGGGAATCCAATCTCTCCCGCACGGCAAGCAATTATACCAAGTTACATGCCGGATCAGCGGCTTTTTTCGCTTACAGCAGATCATCAAACCGGTAGTGGCCGTTCAGTTTACCGTGGATTTTTTCGGCCGCGAACAAGGCGCCCTGGGCGAAGATGTCCCGGTTGGTGGCGCGATGCACCAGTTCGATGCGTTCGCCCTGCCCGGTGAATTGCACCGTGTGCTCGCCGACGACGTCGCCGCAGCGCAGTGAATGGTAGACCGGTTCGGTTCCGGTCGCGGCTTGGGCGGTTTCGCCCAGACTCAAGGCCGTGCCCGAGGGAGCATCTTTCTTGTGGATGTGGTGGCTTTCGAGGATATCGAGTTGCCAGTGCTTTAGCCATTGTCCGGCCTGGGCGACGAGCCGGTTCAATACCGCCACGCCCAGCGAATAATTGGACGCCCAGAGTGCAGGAATGCGTTCGCCGGCCTGTTTCAGGGCCTGAAACTGGGCCGGACTGAGACCCGTGGTACCGCTGACCAAGGGCTTGCTGCGTTGCAGGCAAAGTGCCAGAACGGCATCGAAGCCCTCCGGCGAACTGAAATCGACGGCAACATCGAATTCGGGTACTTCGGCCAAGGGCGGAAAGGCGCTGCGCCCGGTCATGGCCACCACTTTCAGCAGCGGATTGGCCTGCGCCAGGCGGATCAAGGCCTGCCCCATCCGGCCTGAGGCTCCGTGAATCAGTAATTTCACCGGCGCGCCCATCAGGATTTCAGATTGATCCAGGTGGCCTTGAGCTCGGTGTATTTCTCGAAGGCATGCAGGGATTTGTCGCGGCCGTTGCCGGACTGTTTGAAACCTCCGAAGGGGGCGGTCATGTCACCGCCATCCCAGTAATTGACCCAGACGCTGCCGGCTCGCAGTTTCTTGGCGACACGATGGCCGCGGCTGAGATTGGAGGTCCAGACGCCGGCAGCCAAACCGAAATCGGTGTCGTTGGCGATGCGGATGGCTTCTTTTTCATCATCGAAGGCGATGACTGACAGTACCGGGCCGAAAATTTCCTCCTTGGAAATCGTCATCTCATGCGCGACATCGTCGAATACAGTCGGAGCCACGTAATACCCGCCGGTTTCGGTCATCACACGCTCGCCACCCAAGGCCAGACGCGCGCCCTCGGCCTTGCCTTTCTCGATGTAGGACAGCACGCGCTGCATCTGGCCTTCATCAACGATGGCGCCCATCGGAGCGCCGGGCTCGAACGGATGTTTCGGATAAAGCTGCTTGCCGGCTTCAACCACCATCTTGACGAAATCGTCCTTGATCGAACGCTCCACCAGCAGGCGCGATGCGGCCGTGCAGACTTCGCCCTGATTGAAGAAAATACCGATGGCGGCGGCTTCTGCAGCCGCCTGCAGATCCGGGGCGTCGGCAAACACCACATTCGGGCTCTTGCCGCCGCATTCCATGTAAGCGCGCTTCATGTTGGATTGACCGGCGCACTGCAGTAAATGCTTGCCGACACCGGTCGAACCGGTGAACACCAGTCCGTCGACATCCATATGCAGTGCCAATGGCTCGCCGGCACCCTTGCCGAAGCC
>JAJTGG010000073.1 GCA_021299355.1 Lysobacteraceae bacterium | reverse complement strand
GAAGCATGCCGAACTCGGCGATCCTTACGGTAGAGCGCGTGAGGATATTACAATGAAACGGATGTTAATCAATGCCACGCAGGCTGAAGAACTGCGCGTGGCGATTGTCGATGGACAACAGCTTTACGACATCGATATCGAGCAACCCGCCAAAGAACAGAAGAAGTCCAATATTTATAAAGGCCGGATCGTCCGGCTGGAACCCTCCCTCGAGGCGGCGTTCGTGGATTACGGCGGCCCCCGCCACGGCTTCCTGCCGCTGAAGGAAATCTCCCGCGACTATTTCGTCCCCGGTGTCGACCCGAACAAGGCCGGCATGAAGGAGTATCTGCGCGAAGGCCAGGAAGTCGTCGTTCAGGTCGATAAGGAAGAACGCGGCAACAAAGGCGCCGCTCTGACCACCTACATCTCGTTGGCCGGCCGTTACATGGTGCTGATGCCGAACTCGCCGACCGCCGGCGGCGTTTCCCGCCGCATCGAAGGTGACGACCGCCAGGCCCTGAAACAGACCATGGATGCGCTGAACATCCCGGACGACATGGGTGTCATCATCCGTACCGCCGGTATGGGCCGTGATGCCGATGAGCTGCAATGGGATCTGGACTACCTGATCCAGGTCTGGAAAGCCATCAGCCAGGCTGCGCTTTCGAAACCCTCGCCCTTCCTGATCTACCAGGAATCACGCCTGATCATCCGTGCCCTGCGCGACTACATGCGTCCTGAAATCGGCGAAGTTCTGGTTGATACCGACGAAATCTTCGAGCAGGCCCAGGATTTCATGCAGCTGGTCATGCCGCACAACCTGCGTGGTCATCGACTTCATCGATATGAGCTCCGGTAAACACCAGCGCATGGTCGAAGATCGCCTGCAACAGGCGCTCAAGCTCGACCGTGCGCGCGTCCAGATCGGCAAGATCTCCCGCTTCGGTCTGCTTGAACTGTCACGTCAACGCCTGCGTCCGTCGCTGGGTGAGTCCAGTCAGATTGTTTGCCCGCGTTGCGATGGCCATGGCCGCATGCGCAGCGTCGAATCCTTGTCGTTGTCGATTTTGCGTCTGTCCGAAGAGCAGGCGATGAAAGATAAAACCGCGCAGGTGCTGGTCCAGGCTCCGCCGCAGATCGCCAACTACCTGCTCAATGAGAAACGCCGGGCATTGGTCGAAATCGAAAGCCGTCATGAAGCACCGATCATCATCGTTGCCGATGAGGCGCTTGAAACCCCGCACTTCAATGTCACCCGTATCCGCGAAGGCGATCAGCCGGAAGATGCCGGCAAGCCCAGTTACCAACGTGGCGTGCCGCGTAAACTGGAAGTGCATGCACTGACCAAGGCACAGTTGAATGTTCCCACCGAGCCGGCGGTCACCCACGTGAAGCCGGCCCAAATTGCTCCGTCGCGCCAGACCAACAGTATCGCGGAAGAATCCGTCAAACAGGCTCCGGTAGCCAAGAAAGCCGGACTGTTCAGCAAAATCATCGCGATTTTCGCCGGCGATGCCGGAGAGGAAGCGCAGAAAAGCGAGCCGGCACCGGCCCGTCGCAACGATAACAATCGCCGTGACCGATCCGATAACCGGAGCAACCAGCGCAACCCGAACAACAAGCAACAGCGTGGAAACCGCCCGGAACGCAGCGAAGAAGAACGTAAAACTGCCGATGATCAGCGTAAACAGCGCCGGGAAGAGCAGCAGAAACGGGAAACCGAACGCAAGGAAGCCCAGCGCGCAGACAACCAGCGACGTGAAGCCGAAAAGCGTGCGCAACGTGAAGCCGAAGCTGCTGCACGGACTGCCGCTGGCCTCAATGCACAGACCGATACCGTCGTGGAAGCGACGCCGGACGTCTTGCCATTAGCCGTCAATCCCGATGGCAATACGCCTTCAGCGGAACTGCAGGCCGATGGAAGTCCGCGCCGCCGTCGCGGCCGCCGCGGCGGCCGCCGCCGACGCCGTCAGGAAGGCGAAATCGCAGGAGCCGTTGAAGCCGCCAATGACCAGTCGGAAATGGATTTCGAAGATGCCGATGATGTGCTGTTTGATGCCGCATCATCGGAATCCGAAACTTACGATGAACCTGCAATAGCGGATACCGAAACCGATAGCCGCAAGCAGCCGCCCGCTATCCAGCGCACCGCCCCCGTTGTCGTATCGTCCATTCCGGTTTCTACTGCCGAATCCGATTTCAGCGATCTCGAAACGGCAACCGAAGCTCACGTTGTCGATCCGATTCAAGCTTTGGCCGAATCGGACTCCACTTCCACCGCCGAGCCTTTCACGGCAAAAATCATGGCGATACCTGAGGTGGTCACCGTTGAGGATACTGTGCCTGAACCAGTAGCCCAGCCAGTGCAATCGGCACAAACCGAGTTCATCGAACCGAAGCCGAAGCAGACAGGCTATGTGCCGGTCGCGCCGCCGTCTTTCTCGATGCCGAATACGCCGAACACCGGATTCGATTTCACGGTGCGAATCAGTCCGGAAAGCAAGGAAGATTAAACCCGTTGCGTGGGCTCGGTGATGCCGTACTGTGCGGCTAACCGGGCCAATGCGATTGTATCCTGGATGCCCAGTTTTTCGAGTATCCGGTATTTATGGGTCGCGATGGTTTTCGAGCTGATGCAGAGTTTACGTGCCATGTCTTCTGCACGCCACCCCTGGCAGAACAGCAGCGAGATTTCGATCTCGCGTGCGCTAAGGCGCTCGAAGGGTGAGTCATTACGGCCGTCAAAGGCCATTTTCTGTGCCAGGGCATTGCCCAAATAGCGTTTTCCCCGCGCGACATCCCGGATGGCGCGGACCAATTCCTCGGCCTCGCAGGCCTTGCCCAGATAGCCGCATGCGCCTGCTTCAAGCAGACGTTTCGGCATCGGTCCGTCCTGCTGTACGGAAACGATGATAACTTTGGCGGTGACGCTGCCGCGGTTCAGCCGTTCGGTAATTTCCAGACCGCTCAATCCCGGCATATGCAGATCGCACAGCACCACGTCCGGCTTGCTGGCGCGGATTTTCTGGAGCCCCTCCTCGCCGCTCTCAGCCTCTCCGATAACCTGGATATCCAGATGCTGCTGCAAAATGAGGCGATAACCGGAACGAACGAGTGCGTGGTCATCCAGAATAAATACCGAAATCATGCCTTTGCTCCAACTCTATGGGAAGATGGATACAGGTTAATGGCGGCATTCGAGCTCCGGAATCGGTTAATTTCTGCATTGGCTCTAGGAATTTTCCTATAATGGAGGCTGACCGCCGACGGCTCCGCCATGAATCTTGAAACCCTGAAACAGCATTGCCTGGACATTGCACAGCGTGTCAGGCATCACGAATGGCCCCGCCTTGTCCACTGGCTGGAAACGCATAGCCCCCGCAGCCTGTTCCTGAGGGCATTAGTGATCGGACTGCTGCTTTCCGTACCTTGGCAATGCAGTCGCTGGGTTTATCACGCCTATTTCAGCGCAGACGACGATGCCGTCATGGAAAATTCAGGGCTGCTCAATGCGCCCGGCAGTCTGTCGGGTAACATCACCGACATGCCCAACCCGAGAGCGCGCCGCACCCTGTCGGCATCGGCCGTACCCTCAGAGGCAGCCAATGTGGCCGACACCAGCCAAACCGCCGATATGAACGGCCCCATCGCCAAACCCCCGGTTGGCGACCATGAGGCCAGCGTTCTGCACCGCGTCGCTCCCAAATATCCGGTTTCGGCCCTTCGCAACAACACCAGCGGTACCGTCACCGTCGGCGTCCAGGTCGATGCAGACTTAATTCATGTTTTATTTGCTAGTATAAAAAGTGTTATTTGCCAGTCTTTGCCAGTTTTAATTAATCAGAATTTATTATTAAGGGAGAGGAAAAGTGCATAAGAATAAAACCTGCAATTTAATTTCTAAGAAATTCACTATCAGTTTTGTCGTCACTTGTGTTGCAACTATCGGCCTTTCGATGCTTCCCTTTGGAATGGCGAATGCGCAGACGTCGCCTAATGCTTATTCATGTGATTTGAGCAGCGGAGACTCCAGCAGTAACGGTGGAAACAATGTTGATGCCAACAATCGGAAAGATGCCTTAGCCTGCGGAATCTTTAACCGAGTCCGCCCAGCCAGTCCCGATGTAGATGGCGATGGAAATATGGCTTTCGGCATGTACAACAATGTCTCCGGCAATGGCTACGTCGTGGTAATGGGTTACGAAAACAATGCGGGCGGCACACGAAATGTTCTCGTAGGCACTAGAAATACAGCCGGAGCAATGTTTCTGAACTCTTCGACTGGCACCGGGCGGGCCATCGGTGTACCGGCAAACGGAGCGACGATTATCGGCCAAGGCAATACAGCGCAAGCTAACAGAGCTGTAGTTATCGGATCAGGAAACGTTGTAGTGCTTTCATGGCAGTCGGTTAATGATGTGTCGCCAACCGGCGGAATCGCGATCGGCGAAGATAACGGGGTAACCGGTATCGAATCAATTGCGATTGGTCATAGGGCTACAGTTGGGTTTGATAATAGTCAAAGTATCGTTGCTCCTCTTTTTCCTGCCAACTACGCCATCGCAATAGGCGCAGATACACGGGCCGAACTACATCACAGCGTTGCAATCGGATCAAATTCTACAGCAGTTGCAGCTCATCAAGGTGCCTTCACAATCAACGGCGGAAATATTGCGGCAACCAGCGCACCAGGCAGTGTCTTTAGTGTCGGCAAAGCCGGCTTCGAGCGCCAGGTACAGAATGTGGCCGCCGGTGTCGTCAGCGCCACATCAACCGATGCCGTTAACGGTTCGCAGCTCTATGCGGTCGGCACCCAGGTGAACAGGAACACCGCTAACATTTCATCGTTATCGACTGATGTGTTTGACCTTCAGAACATGGTGAACCAGAACAGCGCTGATATCGATGACCTTAGCCAGCAGGCACTTTCCGGCGTAGCGCTGGCGATGTCGATGGGTGGTGCCGTGTTACCACCCGGCAAGGATTCCGCCGTCTCGGTTGGAGTGGGTACCTATGAAGGCGAACAAGCATTTTCTGCTTCCGCTCTGTTTCTGGTGAATCCGAACCTTATACTGAGCGGAGGTGTCGGCATAACTAGCAGCGATTCGAATGTCGGTGCACGCGTCGGCTTGACCTTTGGCTGGTAATCGTTCGCCCATGCGTTCAATACCTTTGCCTGCAGTATCTCAGTACGCGGCTACGTTAATCGTAGCCGCTCTGCTGATGTTGTTGCCAACCGCCGTTACGGCGCAAAGCCGGGCCGCCAGCACCCCGTTCGGCCAACCCATGCGTGGCGCTGTCACCATGGATGATGTGATGATTTCGGTCCGCACCACCTTGATAGCCCTCGATCAAGCGAACAAGACCGGTAACTATTCGGTTTTCCGAGACATTGCTTCGACGGAGTTCAGGAAGAATTCCCTTGAAAACATCGCAAAGCTGTTCGAAGTACAACGGAAATTAAAAACCGATCTGTCACGGGCGGCTTCCATCGAACCGATCATGACCATCCCGGCGGAAATCCTCCCGAACGGCATGTTGCGGGTAGCGGGTTACTTCCCGTCCATGCCCGAGCAAATCCACTTCGATTTCCTGTACGTGGAAGACGGAGGCCAATGGAAACTGTTCGGCATCTATGTTGGATCCCACAACACCGAACCGATGACGATTGGACCTAGGGGCCCCGGACCTAAATAGCGGTTAGCCCGTGATTCGACGCGGCGGA
>JAJTGG010000036.1 GCA_021299355.1 Lysobacteraceae bacterium | reverse complement strand
AGGCCGGCTCAGCCGTATCGGCCTATACTTCCAGAAATTTCCACGGAACCCCCTTTGATGAGCCAGATCCCGACCTTAGACATCCGCCGTTTCGAGTCCGACCGCGAGGCTTTCATCGCCGATTTGGGCGCCGCCTACCGCGAATGGGGTTTCTGCGGTATCCGTGGTCACGACGTGACCGATGAGCTTATCCAAGGCGCGTATAACGCCTCGCGGGATTTTTTCGCTTTGCCTAAAGCGGTCAAGATGCAGTACCACCAGCCCGGCACCGGCGGCGCCCGCGGCTACACGCCGTTCGGCATCGAAACCGCCAAGGATTCGCAGTATCCCGATCTGAAGGAGTTCTGGCATGTCGGCCGCGAGATCGCCCGCGATTCCCAGTACGCCGACATCATGGCCGAGAATCTGTGGCCCGCGGAAGTACCGGAATTCAAAACCTATCTGTATGGCCTTTATTCGGCATTGGATACACTAGGCTCGAAAGTGCTGTCGGCGCTGGCACTGCACATCGATCTGCCGGAAACTTACTTCGCCGACAAGACCCACTACGGCAATTCCATTCTGCGTCCGATCCACTATCCGGAAATCACCAATCCGGATGTGCCGAATGTGCGCTCCGGCGCGCATGAGGACATCAACTTCATTACTTTGCTGGTCGGTGCCAGCGCGGCCGGCCTGCAGGTGCTGTCGCGCAAGGGTGATTGGATTGATTTCACCGCCGATGCCGACACCATCGTGGTCAACATTGGCGACATGCTACAGCGCCTGTCCAACCATGTGTTTCCGTCCACCACGCACCGGGTGATCAACCCGATGGGCGAGAACGCGCGAAAGCCGCGCTATTCCATTCCATTCTTCCTGCACCCGAATCCGGACTTCCTGATCCAGACCCTGCCGCAGTGCATTTCGGCCGAAAATCCGGACCGCTACCCCGAGCCGATTACCAGCCATGAATACCTGATGGAACGCCTTCGCGAAATCAAACTGGTGTAAACGAAAAACCCGGCGAAAGCCGGGTTTTGTTTACGCTTTCGCTTCCGCTTTCCGGATTCACTCCGCATTGCGGAACTGCTTGGCCTTGCCGCCCACCAGCGCGTTGCTCAGGAAGTCCGGCAGATAGCGGGTCATCCAGGCAATGACCTTGTTGGCAAAGCCGCTGATGACGCGCTGCTTTCCGGCTTCCACGGCATCGATGCCGATCACCGCCACTTCTTCGCTGCTCAGCCACAGGAATTTCGGCAGTTTCGAGACATTGGCGCGCATGCCGTTGACGTCGTGGAATTCGGTATAGGTGAAGCCGGGGCAAAGCGCGGTCACGTGCACGCCGCGGGATTCGCTTTCCATGGCCAGGCATTCCGAGAAACGGATCAGCCAGGACTTGCTGGCCCCGTACAGGGTATGACCGGCCGAGGCCGGCACCAGTCCGGCCAAGGAGGCCACGTTCAGGATGCGGCCATGCTTCTGGGCTTCCATGGCCGGCAGGAACAGGTAGGTCAGCTCGGCCACCGCGGTCATCAGCACCTGCAGGAAATCGCGGTGGCTGGCCCAGGATTCCGACAGATACCGGCCCGGCACGCCGTAACCGGCATTGTTGACCAAGGTGTCGACCTTCAGGCCGGCGGCTTGGATGGCCGCAAACATCTCCTGCGGCGCTTTTGGGTCGGCCAGATCGGCGGCCAGCACCACCACCGGGACCTTTTGGCCGAGTTCGGCGGCTAGGGCCTCCAGCCGTTCCTTGCGGCGGGCGGTCAGGATCAGCGGCTTGCCACGACGGGCGTATTCACGGGCGATGGCTTCGCCGATGCCGCTGGAGGCGCCGGTAATCAGAGCGTATTGGTCGGTTTTCATGGTCGGGCTTCATTCAGGTTAAAATGGCCTCCTCATTGTGCATCAAGCCGTCGGGCAGGGGAGCGACATGCGGAAAAAAATCGTGGCGGGGAACTGGAAGCTCAATGGTAACCGGGCCTTCGGCGAGGCTCTGCTGAACACCTTGGCGCCCTCTCTCAACCCGGCCGTGGAAACCCTGATCATTCCGCCGCTGCCGATCCTGGACCACCTGATCCGCCGCTATGCCGGTACCGGCTATGTTTTCGGCGCGCAGGATGTCGGCGTGCATGTGCAGGGTGCGTTTACCGGAGATATCGCCGCCGAGATGCTGGCCGATATTGCTTGCCGCTATGTCTTGGTCGGCCACTCCGAGCGCCGTCAATACCAGCAGGAGTCCAACGAGCTGGTCGCCGAGAAGTTCCTGGCCGCCAAGCGTGCCGGCCTGATTCCGGTGCTCTGCGTTGGCGAGAGCCTGCACCAGCGCGAGACCGGACACACCGAATGGGTCATCGAAAAGCAGCTTAAACCGGTATTCGAGCAGGGTGGGGCAGAGGCTTTCGTCGATGCGGTCATCGCCTACGAACCGGTCTGGGCCATCGGTACCGGCAAAACCGCCAGCAAGGAGCAGGCGCAGGAAGTGCATGCATTTATCCGTGGCGAAGTAGCTGCTTTTGATGCTAAAATAGCCAGCTTATTGCCGATCCTTTATGGCGGCAGTGTGAAGGCCTCCAACGCCGCCGAGCTATTCACCCAGCCGGATGTCGACGGAGGATTGGTGGGCGGAGCCTCCTTGGTCGCCCAGGAATTCAGTGCAATCGTGGCTGCCGCTGCGGGCACAATTTAACGGTTTGACTATGATTGATACCATACTGACGGTTGTTTACATTCTGGTCGCGGTGGCCATGGTGGTGCTGATTTTGCTGCAACGCGGTGCGGGTGCCCAGGCCGGTTCCGGCTTCGGTGCGGGCGCATCCGGTACCGTATTCGGTGCCCGCGGTTCTGCTAACTTCCTGACCAAATCGACCAAGTGGCTGGCTTTTGTATTTTTCGCCGTCGCTCTGTTCATGGCTTGGAAAGTGGTCAACCTCAACAAGCCGGAGGTCGAAGCGGCTGATATCGGTGTGATGAGCAGCCTGCCGGCGGTCCCGGAATCCGACACCCCTCCAGCAGCCACCGTTCCGGCTCCAGCTGCTGTTCCCGCGGTTCCGGCCACGACGGATGCGCCGCAGGCGGCGCCGGCAGCCCCGCAACCCGAGAAAAAATAAGCGCTCAAATAGCGCAATGCTAAAATTGTTTCAAGCCCAGGTGGCGGAATTGGTAGACGCACTACCTTGAGGTGGTAGCGCTTTAGGGCGTAGGGGTTCGAGTCCCCTCTTGGGCACCAATGTAAAACGCTTGCTCCGGCAGGCGTTTTTTGTTGTCCGCCATTTGCGCTTTGCGGTTGATTCGTGTGGAAAAAGACGTCCGGATTCATTGCATTGAATGCGCCTGAAGCGGTATCATAGTGCGCCTGTCTCCGATCGCGCTGCGTGCCGGAAAACAGGGATGTTCCCCATTCAATCAAGGAGACGCATGTGCTGAATGCGTATGTGCCGATAGCATTGTTTCTTGCGGTCGCAGCCGGAGTCGGCATCGCCCTGATGGTCCTCGGACGCCTGCTCGGGCCGCAGCGCCCCGGTGCCGAAAAACTCTCGCCTTACGAGTGCGGCTTCGTCGCCTTCGAAGACGCGCACATCCAGTTCGATGTGCGTTATTACCTCATCGCCATCATGTTCATCGTTTTCGATCTCGAAATCGCCTTCGTATTTCCGTGGGCGGTGGTATTCCGCGATCTCGGTTTCATGGGGCTGGTCGAGATGGGCATATTCCTCGGCCTTCTGCTGATGGGCTTCATTTACGCATGGAAGAAAGGAGCTCTCGAATGGGAGTGATCGACAACGTTTCCGATTCCGTCGCCCGGGTCATGCACAATCCGATCCCGGTGGCTTCGGTCGACGATATCCTGCGGCCCGGCGGTGACAATCCGCTCGTCGAGCGCGGTTTCGTCACCACCAACCTCGATACCCTGATCAACTGGGCGCGCACCGGCTCGATGTGGCCGATGACCTTCGGTCTGGCCTGCTGCGCCGTGGAAATGATGCATGCCGGTGCCTCTCGCCTCGATCTGGACCGCTACGGCGTGATTTTCCGCCCGTCGCCGCGTCAGGCCGACGTCATGATCGTTGCCGGAACCCTGGTCAACAAGATGGCACCGGCCCTGCGCAAGGTCTACGACCAGATGCCGGAACCGAAGTGGGTGATTTCCATGGGCAGCTGCGCCAACGGCGGCGGCTATTACCATTACTCCTACTCGGTGGTGCGCGGCTGCGACCGCATCGTGCCGGTTGACGTGTACGTGCCGGGCTGCCCGCCGACCGCGGAAGCGCTGGTTTACGGCGTGCTGCAGCTGATGAAGAAAATCCGCCGCACCAATACCATCGCGCGCTGAGGACGGATCATGATCGAATTGCCCCATCCCTTCGTGGAAAAACTGAGCGCCCATTTCGGTGCCCGCGCCCAGCGCATCCTCCGCCAGCACGACGAGATCACGCTGGAAGTCCTGCCGGCCGATTACAAGTCGGTGATGACCGAACTGCGCGACCATCCGGAGTTTGCCTTCGAGCAGTTGATGGATCTATGCGGTATCGATTACCTGAGTTACGGCGAAGCCGAATGGGACACCACCGATGTGTCCTCGGAAGGTTTTTCGCGCGGCGTCGAGGGCGAAGGTCCCGGCCGCTTTACCTGGGCGTCGCGTCCGCAAGGGCTGGGTCCGGCCAATCGTTTCGCCGCGGTCGTGCATCTGACCTCGGTCAAACACAACCGCCGCATCCGCGTGCGCTGTTTCGCCGAAGACAACGCAATGCCCCAGATCGATTCCGTAGTGTCGGTGTATCCGGTGGCGACCTGGTTCGAGCGCGAGGCGTTCGACCTGTTCGGCATCATCTTCACCGGCCACCCGGATCTACGTCGCATCCTCACCGATTACGGTTTCGTCGGCCATCCGTTCCGCAAGGACTTCCCGTTGATCGGCAACGTGGAAGTGCGTTATGACGAAGAGCGCGGCCGCGTGATTTACCAGCCGGTCTCCATCGAGCCCCGTGTCGGCGTTCCGAAAACCATCCGTGAGGACTCACGCTGGCAGCAGGCGCAATCCGAACACGCCCAGGTGAAATCATGAGCGCCCAGGAAATCCGCAATTACACGCTGAACTTCGGTCCGCAACATCCGGCCGCACACGGCGTGCTCCGTCTCATTCTCGAAATGGATGGTGAGGTGGTCCAGCGTGCCGATCCGCATATCGGTCTCTTGCACCGTGGCACTGAAAAACTCGCTGAATCCAAGCCTTTCAACCAATCCATCGGCTACATGGACCGTCTCGACTACGTGTCGATGATGTGCAACGAGCATGCCTATGTGCGTGGCATCGAGCAGCTTCTCGGTGTCGAAGCGCCGATCCGCGCACAGTACATCCGTACCATGTTCGACGAAATCACCCGCATCCTGAACCACCTGATGTGGATCGGTTCGAACGGCCTCGATCTCGGCGCGATGGCGGTGTTCCTGTATGCCTTCCGCGAACGCGAAGAGCTGATGGACTGCTATGAAGCGGTGTCCGGCGCGCGCATGCACGCCACCTATTACCGTCCGGGCGGCGTTTATCGCGACCTGCCGGACAGCATGCCGAAATACCGTGAATCACCGTGGCGCAAGGGCGATGCCCTTAAGCGTTCCAACGCCTGGCGCGAAGGCTCAATGCTCGACTTCCTTCAGGCCTTCACTGATGACTTCCCGAGCAAGATCGACGAATACGAAACCCTGCTGACCGACAACCGCATCTGGAAACAGCGTACTGTCGGCATCGGCGTGGTACCGCCGGAGAAGGCCCTGGCCTGGGGCATGACCGGCCCGATGCTGCGCGGATCCGGCGTTGCCTGGGATCTGCGCAAGAAGCAACCGTATGCCGCCTACGCCCATGTCGATTTCGATATTCCGGTCGGCGTCACCGGCGATTGCTACGACCGCTATCTGGTGCGCGTCGAGGAAATGCGTCAGTCCAACCGCATCATCCAGCAATGTATCGGCTGGCTGCGCGCCAACCCGGGTCCGGTGATGGTGTCCAATTTCAAGGTGGCGCCGCCGTCCCGTATGGAAATGAAGGAAGACATGGAAGCACTGATCCATCACTTCAAGCTGTTCACCGAAGGCTATTCGGTGCCTGCCGGTGAAGTGTATTCGGCGGTGGAAGCCCCGAAAGGCGAGTTCGGCGTGTATCTGGTGTCCGACGGCGCCAACAAGCCGTTCCGTCTGAAAGCTCGTGCGCCCGGCTTCGCGCACCTGTCGTCGATGGATGCCATCGTGCGTGGCCACATGCTGGCCGACGTGGTGGCGATGATTGGCACCTACGATATCGTTTTCGGTGAGGTGGACCGATGAAAGCAACCGGTAATTTCGCTGCCTGCCAGCATGTCGATCCGATGCTCGCACTGAATTCGGAAACGCGCGCGCACATCGATCATTGGGTCGCCAAGTTTCCGGCCGACCGCAAACGCTCGGCGGTGATCCAGGGCCTGATGGCCGCGCAGGAACAGAATGGCGGCTGGCTGACCGATGAACTGATGGCAGCGGTCGCCAAGTATCTCGATATTCCGGCGGTATGGGCTTATGAAGTGGCCAGCTTCTACTCGATGTTCGATCTGGAGCCGGTCGGTCGCCATAAAGTCTCGATCTGCACCAATATCAGCTGCTGGCTGAACGGCGCCGAAAATCTGGTGCGGCATGCCGAGAAAAAACTCGGCTGCAAGCACGGTGAAACCAGTGCCGACGGCCGCATCACCCTCAAGGTGGAGGAGGAATGCGTGGCGGCCTGTGCCGGCGCGGTGGCGGTGGTCATCGATGGCCATTATCACGAGCGCGTAACGCCCAACACCCTTGACCAACTGTTCGACGGCCTGAAGTAAGGAACTCCCATGGCGATCGGTCCCGCACCCCAAGCACATCAGGTTGTCTACACCACCTTGCACCATGAGAAACCGTGGGCACTGGACAGCTATCTGAAACAGGACGGTTACACCGCCTGGAAGAAGATCCTCGCGGAAAAAATGCCGCAGGAGCAGGTCATCGAGATGGTCAAACAGTCCGGACTGCGCGGCCGTGGCGGCGCGGGCTTTCCGACCGGTCTGAAGTGGAGCTTCATGCCACGCAGCGCGCCCGGCCAGAAATACATCCTGTGCAACTCCGATGAATCCGAACCCGGTACCTGCAAGGACCGCGACATCCTGCGTTTCAACCCGCATTCAGTCATCGAGGGCATGGCCATCGCCTGTTACGCCACCGGCTCGACCGTGGCCTACAACTACCTGCGTGGTGAATTCCACCATGAACCGTTCGAGCATTTCGAAGAAGCCTTGAAGGAAGCCTATGCGGCCGGCCTGATCGGCAAGAACATCCTCGGCTCGGGCATCGATGTTGACATGTACGCTGCTCTCGGCGCCGGCGCCTATATCTGCGGTGAAGAAACCGCGATGATGGAATCGCTGGAAGGCAAGAAAGGCCAGCCGCGTTTCAAGCCGCCGTTCCCGGCCAATTTCGGCCTGTTCGGTAAACCGACCACCATCAACAATACCGAAACCTACGCCTCGGTCCCGGCCATCATCCGCAACGGTGCAGAGTGGTTCCTGAATCTGGGCAAACCCAACAACGGCGGTCCGAAGATCTTCTCGGTGTCCGGTCATGTCGCCAATCCGGGCAATTTTGAAATCCGTCTGGGCACGCCGTTCAGCGAGCTGCTGGCCATGGCCGGCGGCATCCGTGCCGGACGTAAATTGAAAGCAGTCATTCCCGGTGGTTCTTCGATGCCGGTACTGCCGGCCGAAACCATGATGGCCTGCACCATGGATTACGATTCGATCCAGAAAGCCGGTTCGGGTCTGGGTTCCGGTGCGGTCGTGGTGATGGACGACAGCACCTGCATGGTGCGTGCCTGTCACCGCATTGCGCGCTTCTATTACAAGGAAAGCTGCGGCCAGTGCACGCCCTGTCGTGAAGGTACCGGCTGGATGTACCGCGTGTTGTCGCGCATTGTCGCCCACGAGGCGACCATGGACGACTTGGCCATGCTGAAAGCCGCCGCTGGCCAGATCGAGGGCCACACCATCTGTGCATTCGGCGAGGCCGCGGCCTGGCCGGTGCAGGGCTTTCTGCGTCATTACTGGCATGAATTCGAATACGCCATCCAGAACAAGCAGTTCTGGGTGGACGCGCAACTGGAGAACGCGGCATGAGCACCACCGCCGACAAACCGCAGACCGCCGTGGATATGGTTAATCTCGAGATCAACGGCGAGAGCGTGCAGATCGCCAAGGGCTCGATGATCATCCAGGCCTCCGACGCCGCCGGGATTCCGATTCCGCGCTTCTGCTATCACGAAAAGCTGCCGATTGCCGCCAACTGCCGGATGTGCCTGGTCGATGTCGAGAAGACGCCGAAACCGATGCCGGCCTGCGCCACGCCGGTGATGGAAGGCATGAAAGTCTTCACCCAGAGCAAACGCGCGCTCGATGCGCAGCGCAACGTGATGGAATTCCTGCTGGTCAACCATCCGCTGGACTGCCCGATCTGCGATCAGGGCGGCGAGTGCGAACTGCAGGACGTGTCCATGGGCTACGGCCGTTCAGTCAGCCGTTATGTCGACCGCAAACGCGTAGTGCCCGATGAAGACATGGGTCCGCTGGTCGCCACCGACATGACCCGCTGCATCCAGTGCACCCGCTGCGTGCGTTTTTCGGCCGAAATCGCCGGCACCTACGAACTCGGCGGCATCTATCGCGGCGAGAACCTGCAGATCGGCACCTTCGATGGCAAGCCGCTGATGAGCGAAATCTCCGGCAACGTCATTGACGTCTGTCCTGTCGGCGCACTCACCAACAAGGTGTTCCGCTACAAGGCCCGCGCCTGGGAACTGACGGCGAAAGAGTCGCTCGGCTATCACGATGCTCTCGGTTCCAACATCTATCTGCACAGCCGCCGCGGCGAAGTGCTGCGTGCCGTGCCGCGCGACAACGAAGCAGTGAATGAATGCTGGCTCTCGGACCGCGACCGCTATTCGCATGAAGGCCTGTATAGCAGCGACCGTGCCACCCAGCCGATGCTCAAAGAAAACGGCCATTGGCGCGTTGCCGCATGGGATGAAGCTCTGGCTGCCGCCGCTGCCGTGCTGAAATCGGCATCCGCCAACGAAACCGGCATCCTGGCTCATCCGGCCAGCAGCAACGAAGAAGGGTTCATGCTGGCATCCTTGGCTAATGCGCTGGGTGTCCGGAACCTTGATCACCGCATCAAACAACTCGATTTCGCTGACGAAGCCGTCGCCGAGGTTTTCAACGCAAGGGTTGCCGATATTGAAAAGGCGGGCAGCATCGTTCTGGTCGGTTGCAATATCCGCCACGAAATGCCCCTTTTGCACCAACGCATCCATCAGGCCGTCAAACGCGGCGCCAAAGTGCATGTCATCAATCCGGTCGATTTCGAATTCACCTTCGATACGGCGACCAAAGCCATTGTGCCGCCGTCCAAGATTGCCGATTCGCTTAAGGCATTAGCCGCTACGCTGGATGAAGGATCGGTTCTCATCCTCGGTGAAATCGCTGAAAACCACGGTGACGCATCGCACATCCGCGCTGCCGCCAAGGCCTTGCAGCAGGCCGGCAAGGCCAGCATCTGCCGACTGCCGCAGGGCGCCAATGCCATAGGTCTTGGGCAGCACGGCGTGTTGCCGGGCGAAGGCGGCCGCCATGCGGACGCCATGCTCAACGGCGATTTGAAATCCATACTGTTGTTCGGCATCGAGCCGCAATTCGACTTCAGCGACACCACGCGCGCCGTCAAAGCCCTGGGCGGGGCCAAACTCGTCGCCTGCAGTGCCTATGTGACCGAATCGCTGAAAGAACTGGCCGATGTGATTCTGCCAATCGGACTGCTGCCGGAAATCCAGGCCACCTTGACCAATGTCGATGGCCGTGATCAGTACGCCGAAGCCGCCGGCAAGCTGCCGGGTTCCGCGCAAAGCGGCTGGCGAGTGCTGCGTGCGCTTTATGATGCCGCATCATTGCCGGCCATGCCATTCACCGATATCGACGGCCTGCGTTCCGGGTTGACCAAACAGACGGTAGTTTCCGGCACCGGCCTATCACCGAAGCATGCCGTGTCCGACGGTTTCGAGCGCATCAGCACCAGTCCGATTTACCGCGGTGATGCCGTGACGCGTCGTGCCGACTCTCTGCAGGCCCATCCGCTGAACACCGGCCCGCATCTAGTCATGCATCCCGCCGCCGCCGCCAAGGCTGGCCTGCAGGAAGGCCAGATTGCCAAGGTCGGTGACGGCACCGGCAGTGCCACGTTGCCGGTGGTGCTGAGTCGCATGATTCCGGAATCCTGCGTATGGATCGAAACGAATCATCCCGCCACCGCACCGCTGTCGCAGACGGTTTCCCTTGCCATCGTGAGGGCCACCCCGTGATCGATCTCATCCGTGAATTTTTCCTGCAGTTCGGCCTCCTCGGCGGCTTGACCTGGATGTTGGTCAAGATCCTGGTCATCATGTTGCCGGTCATCATTGCCGTGGCGTTCTACACCCTGTTCGAGCGCAAGATCATCGGTTGGATGCATGTGCGTCAAGGGCCGCAGTATGTCGGTGGCGTATTCGGCATCGGTGTGATTCAAGCCTTCGCCGATGTATTCAAGATGCTGTTCAAGGAACTGATCACGCCCGACAAAGCCAGTCCGTTCCTGTATCGATTGGCACCGCTCATTGCCCTGGCGCCAGCCTTGGCGGCTTGGGCGCTGATTCCGTTCGGCGAGAACGATACCGGTCCGCTGGTACTGTCCGACATCAATGCCGGCGTCCTGATGCTGCTGGCGCTGACCTCGATGGGCGTTTACGGCATCATCCTCGGCGGCTGGGCTTCCAACTCGAAATACGCCGTGATGGGCGCATTGCGTGCCGCATCGCAGGTCATCAGCTATGAAATCGCGATGGGCTTTGCTTTAGTCGGCGTTCTGGTGGCGGCCGGCAGCATGAACCTGACCGAAATCGTCAATGCCCAGACCGGCAACAGCGGGTTCCTGGAATGGTTCTTCATTCCGCTGTTCCCGCTGTTCCTGGTGTACTTCATCTCCGGTACCGCCGAGACCAACCGTGCACCATTCGATGTCGCCGAAGGCGAGTCTGAAATCGTGGCCGGGTTCCATGTCGAATACTCGGGTTCGGCCTTCGCCATTTTCTTCCTGGCCGAATACGCCAACATGATCCTGATCAGCTTCCTGACCGCGTTGCTGTTTCTGGGTGGTTGGCTGTCGCCGTTCCAAGGCTGGTTCGGCACTGAAGGCGTCGCCGGCATGCTGGCCGCACCGGGCACCCATTGGCTGTTCCTCAAAGCCCTGTTCTTCGCATTCTGCTTCGTCTGGTTCCGCGCCAGTTTCCCGCGCTACCGGTACGACCAGATCATGCGATTGGGCTGGAAAGTGTTCATTCCGATCACCATTGTCTGGATTTTCGTGGCAGCGGTAGCGGCTTACAACAACTGGTTTGTCCTGGGAGCCTGAGGCCAACATGATCCGACTGTTCAACTATCTCAAAAGCCTGATGCTGGTGGAATTCCTGCAGGGACTCTGGCTGACCTTGACCTACATGTTCAAGCCCAAGTACAACGTCAACTATCCGTTCGAGAAGTTTCCGCAGTCCGCCCGTTTCCGCGGACTGCACGCGCTGCGCCGGTACCCGAACGGCGAAGAGCGCTGCATCGCCTGCAAGCTCTGCGAGGCGGTCTGTCCGGCGCTCGCCATCACCATCGACTCGGCCCCGCGCGAAGACGGCCAGCGCCGTACCACCCGTTACGATATCGATCTGTTCAAGTGCATCTTCTGCGGTTTCTGCGAAGAGAGCTGTCCGGTCGATTCCATCGTCGAAACCCACATCCATGAATACCACTTCGAAAACCGCGGCGAGAACATCGTGACCAAGCCGCAGCTGCTCGCCATCGGCGACCGTTTTGAAGCGGAAATCGCCGACCGCCGCCAGGCCGACGCAGCTTATCGATAGGAGAGGGCACTTGAATTTCGAACTAATCGCGTTTTACCTGTTCGCCGCTGTGGCCCTGTCGTCCGCGGTCGCGGTCATCAGTTTCCGCAACCCGGTGCACTCGGTGCTCAGCCTGGTGCTGACCTTCTTCTCGACCGCCTGTCTATGGCTGCTGTTGCAGGCCGAATTCCTGGGCATCGTCCTGGTGCTGGTCTACATCGGCGCGGTGATGATCCTGTTCCTGTTCGTGGTGATGATGCTCGACGTGCATACCGCCCCGCAGCGCGAAGGCTTCATCAAGCATTTCCCGGTGGCCATCGCGGTCGCGGCGGTGATGTTCGCCGAAATCCTGCTGCTTCTCGGTGTCGGCAAGGACACCGCCCAGCCCATGCCGGCGGCCGACCCGGCGCTGGTGGCAAGCGACAGCAACCTTCATTGGATCGCGCATTCGCTGTTCAGCCGCTACATGCTGCCCTTCGAAACCGCCGCGGTGATCCTGACCGTAGCGATCGTAGTGGCGGTTCCCCTGACCCTGCGCCGGCGTGCCGGCACAAAAACCCAGAACCCGGCGGAACAGGTGCTGGTGCGCCGCGATGACCGCGTGCGTCTGGTCAAGATGGCGGCAACGGTCAAATCCGACGACGGCGCTCCGGAGGCCAAATGATCACCCTCGAACATTACCTCGTATTCGCCGCTGCCCTGTTCAGCCTGAGCATCGCCGGCATCATCATCAACCGCAAGAACGTGATTCTTCTGCTGATGTGCATCGAGCTCATGCTGCTCTCGGTCAACGTCAACTTCGTGGCTTTTTCGCGATTCCTCGGCAATGTCGATGGACAGGTTTTCGTGTTCTTCATTCTGACCGTCGCCGCCGCCGAAGCCGCCATCGGTCTGGCCATCCTGGTCACGCTGTTCCGCAACCGCCGCACCATCAATGTGGCCGAACTGGATTCCCTGAAAGGTTGATGCGATGTTGACTGAACCCACCCAGCTGTCCCAGACCCTTCTGCTCGTCATTGCACTGGCTCCGTTGCTCGGCGCGGCCCTGGCCGGCCTGTTCGGCCGCCAGATCGGCCGCAAGGGTGCGCACAGCACCACCATCGCGCTGGTCGCCCTGAGCTGCGGCCTGTCCATCTATGTCCTGGGCCAGTTCCTCTATGAGTCGGCGCTGCCGTTCAATCAGAACCTGTATACCTTCTTCGAAAGCGGACGTTTTTCGGCGCATGTCGGCTTCATGGTCGACCGCCTGACCGCGATGATGATGGTGGTGGTGACTTTCGTCTCGCTGCTGGTCCATGTCTACACCATCGGCTACATGCAGGATGATCCGGGTTACCAGCGTTTCTTCAGCTACATCTCGCTGTTCACCTTCTCGATGCTGATGCTGGTGATGAGCAATAACTTCCTGCAGCTGTTCTTCGGGTGGGAGGCGGTGGGTCTGGTGTCCTATCTGCTCATCGGCTTCTGGTACAAGCGCCCGACCGCCATCTTCGCCAACCTGAAGGCCTTCCTGGTCAACCGGGTGGGTGACTTCGGATTCCTGCTCGGCATCTGCGGCGTGGTCTATTTCACCGGTACGCTCGATTACGCCCAGGCCTTTTCGCAGGTCAACGGTATTTCC
>JAJTGG010000008.1 GCA_021299355.1 Lysobacteraceae bacterium | reverse complement strand
CCGGCAAGCCCTGTTTTTCCGCAGCGGCCTGCATGGCTTCACACAGCAGGAAAACATAGGCCGGGCCGCTGCCCGAGAGCGCGGTGACGGTGTCCATCTGCGCCTCATCGGAAATCCAGGCACAGATGCCAGTGGCTTCGAAAAGCGTGCCGGCGATGTTTTTCTGTTCCGCACTGACCCGCGCATTGGCGAACAGGCCGCTGGCACCGGCGCCGAGCAGGGCCGGCGTGTTCGGCATGATGCGCACCACCGGCAGATTGCCACCCAGCCAGGTTTCCAGCTGGGTGGCGGTGATGCCGGCCGCGATTGACAGAATCAGGGGGCGCTCGCGCTGTGCCAGATCCTTGAGCTCGGCACAGACGCTTTTCATCACCTGCGGTTTCACCGCGAATAGCCAAACCGCACTGCCGGCCGCGGCGCGCGGATTGTCGTCGTGCACGGGGATGCCGGTTTCGGCGGCCAGTGCCTCACGGGTCGGCGCGTAGGGTTCCGATACACGGATGCTGGACTGATCGTAGCCCTGCTTGAGCAGGCCGCCGATCAGGCTGCGCGCCATGTTGCCGCCGCCGATGAATGCAATGGTGGGTTTCATGTGTCCTCGCTGTGTGACGGTCTCGGGCCGAACAGGGCGCTGCCGACGCGGACCAGTGTGGCACCATGCCGGATGGCGACCGGATAGTCGTCGCTCATGCCCATGGACAGGGTATCCATCTGCGGATGACGCTGTTGTAATGTCCGGTAAAGCGCCTGCATGCGCTCGAAAGCCACGCCGTTGGTGCTATGCGCCGGATCGGGAATGGCCATCAATCCACGCAGGCGCAGGCGCGGAAAACTGTCGATCAGATCGGCCAGTCTGGCGGCGTCATCCGGTGAACAGCCCGACTTGCCCGGCTCCTCATCGATATTGACTTGGATCAGCACATTCAGTGGTGCCTTGCTCGCTGGGCGGTATTGGGCCAACAAGGGTACGATTTTTTCCCGGTCCACGGTCTGCACCCAGTCGAAGAGTTCGGCCACGGTTTTGCATTTGTTGGATTGCAACGGCCCAATCAGGTGCCACTCGAGGTCCTGCGTCGTCAACGCGGTGATTTTGGCCACGGCTTCCTGCACGTAGTTTTCCCCGAAGGCCCGCTGCCCGAGCCCGGCGCATTCGGCGACCCGTTCGGCAGACTGCGTTTTCGAAACGGCAAGCAACGCGGGCGCCGGACTACCGGCGACAGCACAGGCCGCCAGGGCGTTTTGCAGTGACAGCAGGGTCTGGGCCAAATCCGGCATGACTTGTCGAAATATTCTAGGGGGGTATACTGGGTGAGTTACTGTGCCATGATAGCCACGGATTAGGGGAAAATATATGGATATCGCCGAGTTGCTTGCGTTTTCGGTCAAGAACAAGGCTTCCGACCTGCACCTTTCGTCGGGTTTGCCGCCGATGATCCGTGTCGATGGCGATGTACGCCGGATCAACATTCCCGCGCTCGACCACAAGCAGGTCCAAGCGCTGGTTTATGACATCATGTCAGACAAGCAGCGCCGCGATTTCGAGGAATTCCTCGAGGTCGACTTCTCCTTCGAGATTCCCGGGCTGGCCCGTTTCCGCGTCAACGCCTTCAAGCAGAACCGCGGTTCTGCCGCGGTATTCCGCACCATTCCCAGCCAGATACTGACCCTCGACGAGCTGGGCTGCCCGAAAATTTTCCGGGAGCTGATCGAACAGCCACAGGGTCTGATCCTGGTCACCGGCCCGACCGGCTCCGGTAAATCGACTACGCTCGCGGCGATGGTCGATCACGTCAACAAGAATGAATTCGGCCACATCCTGACCATCGAAGACCCAATCGAATTCGTACATGCCTCGCAGAAGTGTCTGATCAACCAGCGCGAAGTACACCGCGATACCCACGGTTTCGAAGCCGCGCTGCGCTCGGCGCTGCGAGAAGATCCGGATTACATCCTGGTCGGCGAACTGCGCGATCTGGAAACCATCCGGCTGGCGCTGACCGCGGCCGAAACCGGGCATCTGGTGTTTGGTACCCTGCACACCAGCTCGGCGGCAAAAACCATTGATCGCATCATCGACGTATTCCCCGCCGCTGAAAAATCGATGGTTCGCTCGATGCTGTCGGAGTCTCTGCGTGCGGTGATTTCGCAGAGTCTGATGAAGAAAACCGGCGGCGGCCGTATCGCCGCGCATGAAATCATGGTGGCCACGCCGGCCATCCGTAACCTGATCCGCGAGGACAAGGTCGCCCAGATGTATTCCTCGATCCAGACCGGCCAGGCGACCGGCATGCAGACGCTTGACCAGTGCATGCTCGACCTGGTCAAGAAGGGTCAGGTCAGCAAGGCCCAGGCCTGGGGCTACGCCAAAGATAAACGCCTGTTCGAATAAGGCCACGGAGAAGCGCCATGAGCAGCATCGATTTCACTTCATTCCTGAAACTGATGGCCCACAAAAAGGCCTCGGATCTTTTCATCACCGCCGGCGTTCCGCCATCAATCAAGGTACAGGGCAAGGTTTCGCCGATCACCCAGAATCCGCTGACGCCGCAGCAGAGCCGTGACATGGTGCTCGAGGTGATGAGCCCTTCGCAGCGCGAGGAGTTCGAAAAGACCCATGAGTGCAACTTCGCCATCGGCGCCGCCGGCATCGGCCGTTTCCGCGTGAGCTGTTTCTACCAGCGCAACCAGGTCGGCATGGTGCTGCGCCGGATTGAAACCAAGATTCCGACCATCGAAGAACTCAGCCTGCCGATCATCCTGAAATCGCTGGCGATGACCAAGCGCGGGATCATCCTGTGCGTTGGCGCCACCGGTACCGGTAAATCGACCACGCTGGCTGCGATGATTGGTTACCGCAACCTGAATTCGACCGGGCACATCATCACCATCGAAGATCCGATCGAATTCGTGCACAAGCATGAGGGCTGCATCATCACCCAGCGTGAAGTCGGCATCGATACCGATTCCTGGGAAAGCGCGTTGAAGAACACCCTGCGCCAAGCGCCGGACGTGATCATGATCGGCGAGGTGCGGACCCGCGAGGGCATGGATCACGCCGTGGCGTTCGCCGAAACCGGCCATCTGGTGTTCTGTACCCTGCATGCCAACAACGCCAACCAGGCCATCGACCGGATGATCAACTTCTTCCCGGAAGAGCGCCGGTCCCAATTGCTGATGGATCTGTCGCTGAATCTGAAAGCGATCATTGCCCAGCAACTGGTGCCGACCGCCGATGGCAAGGAACGCCGTGTTGCCATGGAAATCCTGATCGGTACGCCGCTGGTGCAGGACTACATCCGCACCGGTGAAGTGCACAAGCTCAAGGAAGTGATGAAGGAGTCGACCCTGCTCGGCATGAAAACTTTCGATCAGAGTCTGTTCGAGCTCTATCAGGCCGGGGAGATCACCTACGAATCGGCCCTGCGTTACGCCGACTCCAGCAACGAAGTGCGCCTGAAAATCAAATTAGCCCAGGGTGGCGACGCCGCCAGCCTGTCGCAGGGCATGGACGGCATCGAGATTTCGGAAAACCGTTAACCGGCTCTGATTATGTCCGCCACGCGCTCGGCCAGCATGATGGTGGGCGCGTTGGTGTTGCCGCCGATCAGCTTCGGCATCACCGAGGCATCCACCACGCGCAGACCGCGCACGCCTTTGACGCGGCACTGGCTGTCGACCACGGCATCGGCGTCGTCGACAGCGCCCATCTTGCAGGTGCCGACCGGATGGTAGATCGACTCGGCCTTCTCGCGGATGAAATTTTCCAGTTCGGCATCGCTCTGCACGGCTTCACCGGGAAATACTTCAGGGCCACGGTAGGCATCGAATACCGGCTGTGCCAGCAGCTGGCGGGACAGCTTGACCGCCGCCAGCATGACCTTCATGTCGAAGCCGCCGGCATCGGACAGATAGCCGGCGTCGATGCGCGGTTTCTGCGCAATACTGTTGCCGGTCAGGGTGAGATGGCCACGGCTTTTCGGGCGCAGGAAGCAAGCGTGCAGCGTATAGCCCGAGCCCGGCATCTTGTTGCGGCCGTGATCATCAAGCTGTGCCGGAACGAAGTGGAATTGAATGTCCGGGCGTTCGTCTTCGGCCAGCGGAGAGGCCCAGAATCCGCCGGATTCGGCGACATTGCTGGTTCCCGGACCTTGCTTGAACAGCAGAAATTGCAGGCCGGCCAGTATCTGACTACTGCTGTCGTAGGTGATATCTTGCGTGCATTTGTGCAGCACGCAGACATCGAGATGGTCCTGCAAATTCCCGCCGACACCGGGGGAATCGGCGACGACCGGGATGCCATGCTGGTGCAGATGCGCCGCCGGTCCAATGCCGGACAGCATCAGCAGCTGCGGCGAGTTGATGCTGCCGCCGCACAGAATGACCTCACGGCTGGCGGCTTCGCAGAAACCGCCCTTGCCGGCAACGGCATAGACCACGGCGCTGGCCCGTCCGTCCTCGAACACGATGCGCGATGCCGTGGCTTTGGTGATGATTTTCAGATTCGGCCGCTTGCGGGCCGGCCGTAGATAGGCCACGGCGCTGGAGCAACGGCTGCCCTCGCGGGTGGTGGTCTGATAAAGGCCGAAGCCTTTCTGTCTGGCACCGTTGAAGTCTTCGGTGGCTTCGAAGCCGGCCTGGTTGGCGGCTTCCAGAAATACCGGTGTCAGCGCATTCAGATGGCGCGGGTCGGAGACGGTCAACGGCCCGTCAGCGCCGTGGAAAGCATCGCTGCCACGGACATTGCCTTCGGACTTGCGGAAATACGGCAGGACGTTGTTCCAGTTCCAACCCTCGCAGCCGAGTGCTTCCCACTCGTCGTAATCACGGGCATGGCCACGGATGTAGCACATGGCATTGATCGAACTGGAGCCGCCGACCACCTTTCCGCGCGGCCACCACAGGCTGCGCTGTTTCAGGTTGGGATCGGGGGCGGTGTTGTAATCCCAGTTGACGCCTTTCTGGCCGACCAGCTGGGCGATGCCGGCCGGCATGTGTACCAGCGGATTCCAGTCTTCGGCGCCGGCTTCCAGCAGCAGCACGCGGACTTCCGGGTTCTCGCTCAGACGGTTGGCCAGCACGCAACCGGCGGATCCGGCACCCACGATGATGTAATCGTACATATTTGATCTTTTAATGATGACTATAAGCAGACTATGCCCGCGCTATAGAGCAGATACTCTAACCGTGCCCTGCCGGCCGGCGCGGGACTGTGTTTTAATAGTGCACCGCAACCGGATTGCCGTAAATGTTCGACAAGCTTGCACAAATCAGGGAACACGGCCGGCAGACGCCGGCACTGGCATGGTCGTTCCTGTATTTCTTTCTGTTGCTGACCGCCTACTACCTGCTGCGCCCGGTGCGCGAAGCCATGGGGTCCTCGGCCAATGCTATGGATGTGTTCCCGCTGGCGATGGTGGATTGGTTCGCCGGCCATGGCATCGCTTTGGGTGAATATACCCTGCAGGCGCTGTTCACCGGCACTTTTGTGGTGATGATCCTGTTGCAGCCGCTCTATGGTGCTCTGGTCGGCAATCTGCCGCGTCGGCGTTTCCTACCGGTCATCTATGGCGTGTTCATCCTTTGTCTGCTGGGCTTCTACAGTCTGTTCGAGCAGAAAACCGACGGCCGCGGCGCTTTGTTCTTCATCTGGCTGGCCGTATTCAATTTGTTCGCGGTTTCGGTGTTCTGGAGTTTCATGGCCGACATCTACAGTGATACCGAGGCGCGTATGCTCTATGGATATATCGCGGCGGGCGGAACCATCGGTGGCTTCCTCGGCCCCATCCTGGCTCAGATTCTGATCAATGTATTGGGCTCCATCGCACCGTTGATGCTGGTTTCGGCTTTCCTGCTCGGGCTGTGCTGTCTGTGTATTCATATGCTCGGACGCTGGGCCGATCGCCAGCGTGCCGATTCCCTGAAAAGCGCGGTCATTGGCGGCAGCATGTGGGCTGGCATGAAACTGGTCTGGCAGACGCCATTGCTGCGGGCCTTGGCTGGATTCATGATTTTCGGTGTCGGTGTCGGCACTCTGCTATATAACGAGCAAGCTGCCATCGCCAAAGCATTCTTCCCCGACGAACAGGATCGGACTCAGTTCTTCTCGCGCATCGACCTGATCATCAATGCCGTCACTCTGTTCATCCAGGTATTTCTGACTCGTACTTTATTACGGCGCTTCGGTGTGGCGCCGATGCTGCTGATTCCGGCTTTCGCTATTCTTCTCGGTTATGCCGCGCTGTGCGCGGCGCCGGTGCCCTTGCTGGTTGCAGCGGTGCAGATCGCCACACGCGCCGGCGAGTTCTCGCTGTCGAAACCGGCACGCGAAACCCTGTATACCCGCGTTGACCGGGAATCCCGATATAAAGGCAAGGCATTCATTGATACCGCGGTTTACCGTGGCGGCGACCTGACCTTTTCCTGGATCCATAAAGGATTGGCAGCAGCCGGTTCCACTGTGGTGTTCGCCGGCGGCTTCCTGGTGGCGGCATTGATGTGCCTGAATGCCTGGCGCGTGATTCAAATCGAAAAACGCATGAGCCGCGAACAATCTTAAGTTTAGCCGGGCATCGGCCGAAGCATCATTTGCGCGGACTCATCCACATCCGGATTTCGGCATGGAACACTTTGTCGCCGGTGGAATCCAGAATATCGACGTTCACCGGTAGATCGTAGCCGGTGTCGGTTGAGGTGATCGGAATCATCGGCGTGGCGGTGGCGTGCATACGGCCTTTGGCGCGCTTCAGGTAAGACACGGTCATGCCTTTCGGAATCCAGCGCATGTCCTTCGGCAGGCTGGCATCGGTCATCACGCCGGCGCAGAGTTCGGCGAGATTGCACAGGGCAATGGCATGTACGGTGCCGATGTGATTGTGCACGGCACGCCGGTCTTTGATCACGGCTTCGCAGCGACTGTGTTCAAGACGCGTGATTACCGGTGAGATGCTGCCGAAGTAAGGCGCCTTGAAGCAGACCGCCTTCGAAAAAAACCAGTGGCCAAAAGGCCACCGGCTGATTTTTCCATACAGCGCGAGCAAAGGCGTTTGCATCAGGCGGCCTGATCGAAGGCCTTGCCTTTCAGTGCGCTGGCGGCGATGAGTTCGCTGTGGTCGAAATCATCGACGGTGATCGCATCCCAGGTCAGTTCGCGCAGTTCTTCCAGCTGTTTGCGTTCGTCGCTGCTGATCCAGCCTTCGCGCACGCCTTCATCCAGCTGCTCGGGGAAGCTGAGCGCTTCGATGTCGGCGTTTTTGAGCGCCTTCTGGAATTTACGCTCGACCGGTTCGGCCAGAATCACTTTCACCAGCGCGGCATTGATGCGGCCGGCCGGATTGTTGGCGCAGGGCGTCAGGAACACGCCGTCGGCCAAGCGGTCACGGGCGTCCGAGGGCGACATCAGCATGGCAGCGGCGCGGTGCGCCAGGCGGTCGCTCGGCTCCTGGGCACGGCGGCCGAACGGGAACACCAACAGCCACAGCAGATAGGCGGCCGGGCGGATCGGGAAGTTGCGCAGAGCGCCGGACAAAGCCCGCTCGATTTTGAACACGCATTCGTTGAACGCGTAAGCCATCAGCGCTTCATCCGAGGCCGGACGGCCCTCGTCTTCGAAACGCTTGAGCATGGCACTGGCGATGTACAGCTGGCTGAGCACATCGCCCAGACGGCCGGACAGGCTTTCCTTGAACTTCAGTTTGCCGCCGAGCAGCAGCATCGAGGTGTCAGCCACCAGGGCCAGATTGGCCGAGTAGCGGTTGAGCTTGCGGTAGCAGCGCTGGGTCACACCGCTGGTCGGTGCGGCACCGAATCGGCTGTTGGTCAGGCCCATGAACAACGAGCGCACGGCGTTGGAGAACGCGAAACCGATGTGGCCGAACAGATTGGCATCGAACTGCTTCAGGCGCTGCACCGGATCGGCCAGCTGCGCGGCCTGCATTTCCTTCAGCACCCACGGATGGCAGCGGATGGCGCCCTGGCCGAAGATCATCAGGCTGCGGGTCATGATGTTGGCGCCTTCGACCGTGATCGAAATCGGGGCAGCCTGCCAGCCGCGGCCGAGATAATTGCGCGGTCCGAGGATGACGCCCTTGCCGCCGTGGATGTCCATGGCGTCCTTGGCGATTTCGCGCGCCATTTCGGTGCAGTGGTATTTGGCGATGGCCGAAGGCACCGCCGGTTTTTCACCGCGATCAACAGCGGCTGCGGTGGATTGCGACAAGGCGCTCGAGGCATAGGCATTGCCGGCGATGCGGGCCAGCGCTTCTTCCACGCCTTCGAAGCGGCCGATGGACAGACCGAACTGTTTGCGGATGCGGGCATACGCGCCGGAGACCACGGCCGCGAGTTTTGCGGCACCGCTGGAGGTGGAAGGCAGGGTGATGGAGCGGCCGATGGACAGGCATTCGACCAGCATGCGCCAGCCCTGACCGACGTAATCTTCACCGCCGATCAATTGCGACAGCGGCACGAACACGTCCTTGCCGTAAATCGGGCCGTTCTGGAACACGCAGTTCAGCGGGAAATGGCGACGGCCGATGGACATGCCTTTGACGTGGCGCGGAATCAGCGCCAGCGTGATGCCGCGGTCTTTCTGGTCGGACAGCAGACCATCGGGATCATAAAGACGGAATGCGAGACCGATGATGGACGCCACCGGGGCCAGCGTGATGTAGCGTTTTTCGAAATTCAGACGCACGCCGAGCATATTGGCGCCTTCCCACTCGCCTTTGCAGACGATGCCGAAATCAGGAATTGAAGTCGCATCGGAGCCGGCGGTCGGGCCGGTCAGGCCGAAGCAGGGCACTTCGCGGCCATCGGCCAGACGCGGCAGGTAGTAATCCTTCTGTTCCTTGGTGCCGTAATGCAGCAGCAGTTCGCCCGGGCCGAGCGAGTTCGGCACGCCGACGGTGGACGACAGCGTGGCCGAAACCGAGGCCAGCTTCATGATCACGCGCGAGTGCGCATAGGCCGAGAAACCGAGACCACCGTATTCTTTCGGGATGATCATGCCGAAGAATTTATTGACCTTCAAATAGTCCCAGACGTCCGGAGTCAGGTCGGCATGCACGTGCGTGGTTTCCCAGTCGTTGACCATGCCGCATACGGTTTCCACCGGGCCGTCGAGGAAGGCTTTTTCTTCCGCGGTCAATTCCGGCTTGGGTTGGCTGAGCAGCGTCTTCCAGTCGGGCTTGCCGGAAAACAGTTCACCCTCGAAGCCGACGGTACCGGCTTCCAGCGCGACTTTTTCGGTATCGGACAGCGGCGGCAGGATTTTACTGTAGAAGCCGAGCAGCGGCGCGGTGATGAAGCGCTGTCGGATCGGGGTAATCAGCAGCGGCAGCACAATCAGCGCCAAAACCACGGCGGCGGCGATGACCGAAACCGATGACGCGCCGAGCAGGGCGCAGGCCACCAGTGCGGATCCGCCGATGGCGGCGAATACCGCCAATGAGAATCGGTGGTAGCTCACGAAGGCGATGACCACAATCAGGGCCAGCCACGGGGCAAGGATACTCATAACACTCTCCAGAAAATTGGGGTTCTACGGATGGCGCAAGGCTTGCGAAGCTGGCCACCATACGCTATAGTATTGACAGCTTACTGAGGTTTGTCAATACTCCCGAGTATGGAAAAGGCGAAGATGGCATCATGAACACATCGCTGAGCACAATTACGGAAAAAAACCGTTTAACATCAGGCGATTGGCAACAGGCCGCGCTGGATGCCCTGTCCGAAGGCGGTCTGCAGAATATCGCCATCGAGATGATTGCCAAGCGTCTGGGCGTGACCAAAGGCAGTTTTTACTGGCATTTTGAATCCCGGGACGCGCTGATCCAGGCGGCGCTGGAGCTGTGGGAGTCGCAGGAGCAGGAGCAGGTGTTCGGCAAACTCGATGCCTTGCCCGATGCGCAGGCCCGCCTGACCGCCTTGATCGCCTTGGTGGCCGAGGAACTCAAAGCCCACAAGATCTACAGCGAACTGCTGAAGGCGATCGATCACCCCCTGGTCAAGCCGGTGCTGGCGCGCGTTTCCCAGCGCCGCATCGATTACCTCACCGCCAGCCTGCGCCAGGCCGGACTGCCGCGCAAAACTGCGCAAAGCCGCGCCATACTGGTGTATGCGTCCTATGTCGGGTTTCTGCAGCTGAACCTGCAATTGGGCACGCCGAAGCTCAGCCATGAGGATTTCGATCAGTACGTGGCGCATCTGACCGAGACATTGATCCCTTCGGTCGGTTAAAATAGTCGCCTTACGGCCCAAAACCTAAACCAGAAACGGCCCCCTTTTCATTTTCCGAGAGTCCCGATGCGCAGCCAACTTCCTGAATTGAACGCCTGGATACATACGTATGCAAGCCTGACCGAAGCCGACCAGGTGCATTGGTGTGATGGCTCCGATGAAGAAAATGCCCGCTTGGTCAAAATGATGCTGGGAACCGGAGATCTCATTGCCCTGAATCCGCGCAGTCATCCGAACTGCTTTCTGCACCGCTCCAGTCCCTCCGATGTGGCACGCGTCGAGCATCTGACCTTCGTGTGCAGCAAAAACCGCAATGACGCCGGTCCGAACAATCACTGGATGGATCCGGCCGAAGCCAAGGCAAAAATGGATGCGCTGTACAAAGGCTGCATGAAGGGCCGCACGCTCTACGTGGTGCCGTACTGCATGGGACCGATCGATTCGCCGCTGGCGCGCTGCGGTGTTGAAATCACCGACAGCCCGTATGTGGTGATCAACATGCGCCTGATGACGCGCATGGGTGCGGCGGCACTGGCGCGCATCGAGCGCGAAGGCAGCTTCGTCAAAGGCGTGCACTCCACCGGTGATCTCAACCCCGACCGCCGTTTCATCATGCATTTCCCGGAAGATCTCGGCATCCAGAGTTTCGGTTCCGGTTATGGCGGCAACGCGCTGCTCGGCAAGAAATGCCACGCGCTTCGCATCGCGTCGTGGCAGGCACGTCAGGAAGGCTGGCTGGCCGAACACATGCTCATTCTGGGTGTGGAAAATCCGCAGGGCGACACCCATTACATCGCCGCGGCGTTTCCCAGTGCCTGCGGAAAAACCAATCTGGCCATGCTGATTCCGCCGGAAGGCTACCGCGACGCCGGCTGGAAAATCTGGACAGTCGGCGATGACATCTGCTGGATGCGTCCGGGCGCCGACGGCCGTCTGTATGCGATCAATCCCGAAGCCGGTTACTTCGGCGTGGCGCCGGGCACCAGCGCCAAAACCAATCCGAATGCCTTGGCGATGTTGAACGACAGTGCCATATTCACCAACGTGGCGGTGACCGCCGACAACCAACCCTGGTGGGAAGGATTGCCGGATGGCGTGCCGGTGAAAGACTGGCAGGGCAGGGATGTCGATCCGGCCAACGGCCCGGCCGCGCATCCGAACTCGCGCTTCACTGTTTCCGCCACGCGTTGCCCGAGCTACACCGCGAAAGCCGAAGACCCCCGCGGCGTGCCGCTGTCCGCCATCGTGTTCGGCGGACGCCGCGAATCGCTGGTTCCCCTGGTGTTTGAGGCGCGCGATTGGAAACACGGCGTGCTGGTCGGTGCCGGCATGGCTTCGGAAACCACGGCCGCCGCAACCGGCGCAGTCGGTGTGGTGCGCCGCGACTCCATGGCGATGAAACCGTTCGCCGGTTACAACTTCGGCGATTACTTCGCGCATTGGCTGTCGTTCGATGTGGCCGGTGCGCAACTGCCGAAAATCTTCCATGTGAACTGGTTCCGCAAGAGCGTCGCCGGCAAATTCCTGTGGCCCGGTTTCGGCGACAACATGCGCGTGTTGGAATGGATGCTGAAACGTGTAGAAGGCAAAGTGGCCGGCCGCGCCACCGCTATCGGCACGCTGCCGCAAGCCGGCGAACTCAACCGCAACGGCTTGGCCGTGTCCGATGCCGATCTGGAAACCCTGTTGGCCGTGGATACCCCCGCCTGGCGCACCGAGGTCGGCGCCATCGCCGATTATCTGGAAGAATTCGGCGAGCGCACGCCCCGGGCTTTATTCGACGAACTGGAGAAAACGGCTGAAGCCTTGGCGTAAGCAACGCCCGCCCGGCTTTCCGCGAGACCCCGCTTCGGCGGGGTCTTTCTTTTGCTGCATTCGGTGCTGCCGATGCAAATGGTTCCCGTCCCATGAATAACGGGCTGTGGTAGCGACACAGTTCAGACATATGGCGCAAATTAACAATATATTAACAACAACCGTCTTCGATGGACCGATCACGCTTCCTGAACAGGGTCGATTCCGGTGCGGCTGGAAAATCGGATATTTTATCTAAGTCATTGGTTTGCAATACTTAAAGCTTGATGGTGGGCGGCAAAATCGGTTCAGTTTCGGGAGGTCGGCATGAACACAATTATTTCATTCGAATGGGTTGGCATATTGTAAAAATTGCGTTAGAGTTGAAAGTGCCTGAACCTCAAATTAATCCGATTTGTTGTTCACCAAGGCTCATTTATCAATTTGGAGAGAGACAAAATGTCTAATGTGACTAAGCTTTCAGATGCAATTAAATTTGCATTGTTTGTTGGCGCCGCCTCTTCCGCAGCATCGGTCACCGCCTTTGCCCAGGAAAAAGAAGAAGCCAAAACTTTGGATCGCGTGGAAGTTACCGGTTCGCGTATTAAGCGCGTTGATGCTGAAACCACCCAGCCGGTCGCCGTGGTGACCCGCGCCGATATCGAAAAATCCGGTCTGACCAACGTGTTCGACATCCTGAACAACATCACGTCTTCGGACGGTTCGGGTCTGTCCACCACCACCACCCAAACCAATGGTTCCGACGGTTCGCAGAACATCTCCCTCCGTGGCCTGGGTTCGGATCGTACCCTCGTCCTGGTTGATGGCAAGCGCTGGATTACCGACATCGACGGTTCGGTTGACTTGTCCACCATCCCGGTCGCCATCATTGAACGCATCGACGTCCTGAAGGACGGCGCCTCGGCTGTGTACGGTTCCGATGCCATCGCCGGTGTGGTCAACATCATCACCCGCAAAAACTTCGAAGGCGCCCAGCTCGGCGTTTCCTACGGTCAAACCGCCAAAGGTGACGGCGCTCAGCGTTCTGCCGACATCACCATCGGTGCCGCCGGTGAACGCGCTTCCGGTGTGCTCTCGGTCAGCTACAGCGAACAGAAAGAAATCATGGCCGGTGATCGCCTGATTTCGAATGAACCATATACCGGTTGCTTCGACTACTACGGCGGCGTCTGCCCGTACGGCTCGGCTTCCGGCCAGTACGGTCGCTTCGTGGTCTCCGGTTCGGGCGTTGCCGCCAATGGCACCTATGCCTTGAATCCGGCGGCCAATCTGAGCAACGGCTATCAGGCTGCTGACTTCCGTCTGTTCACCAACGCCGATCGTTACAACTTCTCGCCGGTCAACTACCTGCAGCAGCCGGCCCAGCGCCTGAACCTGTTCGCCGCCGGCCGTTTCCAAGTGACCGATAACATCTCGGCCTACACCCGCGTCAACTACACCAAGCGTTACTCGAACCAGCAGCTGGCCGAAGTGCCGCTGACCGCTTCGGTCGCCGGTGCCAGTGGCCCGCAGTGGAAAATCGGTATCGCTTCGAACATGCCGTTCAACCCGTTCGGCGTCGCCATCAATACCTGGAACCACCGTTCGGTCGCCGTCGGTCCGCGTAATCCGGCCTACGACTACGACATCGTCGCCCTGCAAGCCGGCCTGGAAGGCAGCTTCCAAATCGGCGAGCGTTACTTCTCCTGGGATTTCTCGGGCGCCCGTAACGATGGTCAATACGACTCGCGCGGTACCGGTTACATCAACCTGTTCAACTTGGCCAAGGCCGTTGGCGCCGGTGGTTATGATGCCGCCTCCAACACCCTGTACTGCGGCGCCACCTACGCGACCCGCATCCAAGGCTGTATTCCGTACAACGTGTTCGGTGGTCCGAATCTCGGTTTAGGTAGCCAGATCAACGGCGCCCCGGTGGGTCGTGTGGTCACTGCGGCAGAAGTCCAGCAGATGATCAACTATGTCGGTTATACCCAAGTGGGTACCGCTGGCAACACCACCTACAACTACACCGGCAGCCTGACCGGCGATATCTTCGAACTCCCGGCCGGCATGATGAGCTTTGCCGTCGGTTTCGAATACCGCAAAGACGTGGCCTTCAACCAGCCGGACACCCTGGTGTCTTCGGGCGGCTCCTCGGATAACTTCCAGGAACCGACCAATGGCCAGACGAAAGTCACTGAATACTTCGCCGAAATCACCGTCCCGCTGCTTAAAGATGTGTTCATGGCCAAGGAACTCGAACTCCGTGCTGCCGTGCGCAAATCGGATTACAGCGCCGTCGGTAAAGTCGGTCTCAACACCGTTACCGCCGATCCGGGCTCCCCGACCAACGCCATGTACGGCCTGAAATGGAAGCCGTTCGATGACCTGATGTTCCGCGCCTCCTATGGCGAAAGCTTCCGCGCGCCGTCGGCTTTCGATCTGTACGGCGGTGGTAGCGAAAGCTTCCCGTCGGTCAGTGATCCTTGCCGCGTCAATGCGGCGGGCACCAACTGGAACACTCCGGGTAACGCCACGGCCTGCTTGGCCGCCGGTCTCGGTGGTGCACTCGGTATCGGTGTGCCGCAGGCCAACACCCAACTGCGTACCCTTAACGGTGGTGACCCGAACCTGAAGCCGGAATTCGGCGACAACCTGACCTACGGCTTCGTGTACAGCCCGAGCTGGGTTGAAGGTCTGGATCTGACCATCGATTACTGGGAAGTCAACCTGACCGACCTGCAAACCAGCCTCAGCGCCTCCACGGTGATGAACCGTTGTTTGGGTACCGGTGGCCAGGTGCAGGATACGGCCTTCTGCGCCAGCGTCGAGCGTACCGCTTCCGGTGAAGTCGCTGTGGTCCGTACCGCCCGCACCAACCTGAATGGTTTCCGTGCCTCGGGTATCGACTTCGGTGGTGTGTACCGTTGGGATGCCGGCGATTGGGGTAACTTCCGTTTCGCCCTGGACACCAGCTGGACCGAAAACCTGCAATCGCGCGGCGGCCCAACCTCGCCGTGGGGCAGCAATGGCGTCGGTAGCTACGGCGGTTCGCCGTCGTTCGAATACCGCTCTGTGGCCACCATCGATTGGAACAAAGGCGACTACTCGGTGCGTTGGACGACCCGCTACATGTCCGACGTGTATGAGTACAACTGCGGCTTCCTCAATGCCAAGTGCGGCGGCGAAGCTCCGGCGGCATTCGTGGGTGATACCAACCCGAGCGCTTACTCCAGTCACGCCGGTGCCTATGCTGTTCACGACCTGAACCTGGGTTGGAACGCCCCGTGGGATGCCCGCATCTCCGTCGGTGCCCGCAACCTGTTCGGCAAAGAACCGCCGATCCTGTACAACAGCTTCGCGCACAGCTTCGATGCCTCGTACGACCTGCCGGGCGGTGCCTACTGGTACATGTCCTACCGTCAGGACTTCTAATAAGGTTTCACCCATCGCAACACCTGACCGCCGGCGCAAGCCGGCGGTTTTTTTTGTGTCGCTTTCGTCCATAAAAAAACGGGCTTTCGCCCGTCATTGATTCTGCCGCGCTATCGGAATTACAAATCGATTTCCACCCGCACATACGGCCGCACGCCGTCGATGCGCTGGTCGGTGACCGGTGCGCTGGCGGTGTTGTCCATGTTCAAGGAATTGCGACCCTGGCTGAGCAGGCCTTCGGCACCGACCGAGACCTTGCCCTTCCAGGGCGTCTTCCAGCTCACCCCGGCACCGATGGATTGCAGGTTGTCCTGGCCGGGAATCTGCACCACATTGCCGACCACTTCGCCGGAGAGTGACTTCTTGCGCTCGGGAATTTCAAAGGTATTACGATCCCATTCGGTCGGTACGCCGTTCGGGAACTGCGAGGCCGGAATGAGTTTGGCGCGGGTCAGTTCGCCATTGATCGAGACCCAGCCTTGGCTGGTTTTGGCCGGCGAGAGATTCAATGATTTTCCGCTGACGGGGGCATCGAATTCCGTGGTCATGAACTGCCGCGGACCACCGGATAAACCGGGCAGGCCCAGCTCTTTACTGCTGTTCTTGCGCTGCAGCATGGCCTTGGTTTCCAGGCCCGGACTGTTGATGGCCGGATAGCGCGCCGATTTCTTGCCGAGTTGGCAGGAATCCAGCAGCGTGAGTTGGCTGAAACTATTGGTTTGTCCCGAACAGAAAATGGCCATGCCATTGTCGAAATTGATGCCTTCGACACTGCCGAGCGCACCCAATGGGTTGCCGGTACGCGGCGAACGCACCCAGGCCCGGTTCTTCTTCTGCGGATCGTCCTCGAGTACCAGCAGGCCTTCGATCTGGCCGCTGTGTACGTTCCAGACCGGAATGACGGTCGGCGTGGTGTTGGGCTTCAACAATTGCCGTGTCGATTCCTGGCCGAGCGCCGCCGTGCCGAACAACAGCGTGGCGGTCAACAGGGCGAGAGGGGTACGCTTCATCACGGCCATTGTAGTCTCCTTGGCCTTGGACGGCAAAATCCGGCAGAAGTTCGCCCGAATGACCGGATGGCTCAGTGCAGACGGTCGCTGGCCGGTGCCGCGGTTTTCGGCCAGAACAGCGACAGGCCTTCCTCGGCGGTGAAACGGTAGGCCTGACCGCAGAAATCGCAGTGCACGCTGATGTCGCCGGTGTCGGCCAGAGTGTCCTCGATTTCCGCAAGCCCCAGACTGATCAGCGCGTTTTCCACGCGTTCCTGGCTGCAGGAGCAGGCAAACGCCAGCGGCTTGGTTTCCAACACGCGCACCGATTCCTCATGGAAAAGACGGTACAGGATGTCCTCGGGGGCGAGATCGAACAGTTCTTCGGCGCGCAGGGTATCGAACAGCATCTGCGCCCGCCGCCAGTCTTCCGGATCGCAATGCTGTTCGGGCAGTTGTTGGATGAGGATGCCGGCGGCCTGATCGCCGCGGCTGAACAGAAGGATACGCGTCGGCAACTGCTCGGACTGCCGGAAATACGCCTCGAAGGCTTCGCTCAGGCTGGCCGATTGCAGGCCGACCATGCCCTGATAGCGTTGCGGCTCGCGGTCCTTGACCGCTTCGTTTTCGATGGTGATGGCCAGCATGGCCTTTTCGCCGTAGTCGGACGGTTGCAACACATCGGGTACCGGTTCATCGAAATGCGCGATGGCGCGCAGGGTGCCCTGGGTGGTGCATTCGGCGAACAGACGGCGGACGCTGGCATCGCCGCGCAGCTGGATTGACAGTCGGCCGTCGATTTTCAGGGAGGCAGTGAACAAGGCCGAAGCGGCAGTGCATTGCGCCAGCTGATCAGCGACGGCCGCCGGGTAGGCGGTACGGGACGCGATATCCTGCCAGGTGTCGCCCAGACGCACCAAAGCACCACGCACATGGGCGCTCTCAAGCAGGAAGCGGGTCAGGGTGTCGCGTTTGATCGGCATGCGTCCTCACGGCGTCTGTATTTGGTTAAACTGAATGCCATTTTACGCGCAATCTCCGGAGTTATTGTTTGGCCAGACGCGGTGCATTCAGAAATCGTTTGAAACGGCTGTTGATCGGGCTGCCTTTGGCTTTCGTGCTGCTCACGACCGCACAGGTGCTGGTGCTGAAATGGATCGATCCGGTCGGCAGCAGTTTCATGGCCGGGCGGATGCTGGACGCCTGGATGGACGGCGATTGGCGCTACCGCGTGGATTACCGCTGGCGTGATGACGCCGCCATTTCCCGGCAGCTGCCCTTGGCGGTGGTGGCCGCCGAAGACCAGCGCTTTCCCGAGCATCACGGCTTCGACATCGAAGCGATGAAGAAAGCCTACCAGGGCAACCAACGTGGCCGGAAAATCCGCGGCGGCAGCACCATCAGCCAGCAACTGGCGAAGAATTTGTTCCTGTGGAGCGGGCGCAGTTATGTCCGCAAGGGCCTCGAGGCCTGGTACACCCTGCTCATTGAAACCTTCTGGTCGAAACGCCGCATTCTGGAGGTGTACGTGAATGTGGTGGAGTTCGGTGACGGCGTTTATGGTGCCGAAGCGGCCGCACGCCGGTATTACGGCGTATCCGCCGCGAAACTCGGGCCGGCGCAGGCCGCGCGGCTGGCCGCCGTGCTGCCCAATCCGAAAAAGTACAGTGTCGCCAAGCCGGGCCCCTACGTGCAGCGCCGCAGCCGCGGCATCCAGCGCCAGATGCAGCGTCTGGGCGGTCCGTCCTATCTTGACGGCTGCTGCCGCTGAGTTGGCCTGCCGGCCGTTCGGGGGTACACTGGGTGCAATCTACGCAGGAGGGTGTTATGACGACTGTGGCGGCATTATTGAAAGATAAAGCGGACCCTTTGGTGGTGTCTTTGCCGGAGGCCGCATCGGTCCTTGCAGCCATCACCATCATGGCTGAAAAACATGTCGGATCGGTAGTGGTTACCCGCAATGGATTACCGATCGGCATCCTTACCGAACGCGATTATGCGCGAAAGGTCATTCTTTGCGGACGGTCTTCGGCGGACACCGCCGTTTCGGAAATCATGAGTTCGCCGCTGCTGACCGTCGCTCCGGGCGATAGCATGAATCACTGCATGGAACTGATGACCGTAAACAGGATCCGGCATCTTCCGGTCATTGATGGCAACGGGATTGCCGGCATGGTGTCAATCGGCGATCTGCTCAAAGCCCAGTTGGCGCTGCGCCAGCGCGAAATCGAACAGCTTCAGCAATACATCTCAGGCTGAGTTTTTGACCACCAGCAAAGTGATGGCGGCGAAGTGGCTGGCGCTGCCGGCCAGCACGAAGGCATGCCAGATGGCGTGATTGTGCTTGATGCGGTCCATCAGGTAGAAGATGGTGCCGAAGCTGTAGAACAGGCCGCCGATGCCCAGCCAGATCAGTTCCGGCGTGCCGACGTTGCGCAGCATCGGACCGATGGCGAACATCACCATCCAGCCCATGGCCAGATACATCAAGGTCGAGACCAGTTCGAAGCGGCCGGTGAAGAACAGCTTGAAGATGATGCCGGCCAGGGCGATGCTCCAGCTGATGCCGAACAGCCACCAGCCGCCGTCATCGCGCAGTGCGATCAGGGTGAACGGCGTATAGCTGCCGGCAATCAGCACATAGATCATGCAGTGATCGAGGATTTTGTAACGCTTCTTGGCCACCGGATCGTGCGTGGAATGGTACAGCGTCGAGGCGCCGTAAAGGCCTATCAACGACAGGCTGAAGATGATGGCGCTGGCGATCTGCCAGCCATTGCCGTACAGCACGGCCAGCGTAATCAGCACGATGCCGCCGACCACGCTCAGGAACGCCCCGAGACCGTGCGTGATGGCGTTGTAGAACTCGGCGCGGAGATGGTGTTCGCTGTGCATCGCCCATCTTAGCGTGCTTTGATTGGAGCATGTGCTCAATCGATGCCGATGGCGTGTGCATGTTCGCGGGTGGCCAGGAATTCGATATCCGGCCAACGTTCTTCGGTCAGCTGCAGATTGACCCGGCTCGGCGCGATGTAGACCAGTTCGCCGGCGGCATCGATGGCCAGATTCTGCGCGGCTTTCTCACGGAACTCTTCCAGTTTGCGGGCATCCTTGCAGCGTACCCAGCGCGCGGTGCTGATTGAAATCGGTTCGAAGCTGGCATCGACCGAGTATTCGTCCTTCAACCGGTAAGCGACCACGTCGAACTGCAGGGTGCCGACCGCGCCGAGAATGAGATCGTTCGACATCAAGGGGCGGAAGAACTGGGTGGCGCCTTCCTCGGAAAGCTGCGCCAGACCCTTCTGCAGCTGTTTGAGCTTGAGCGGATCGCGCAGGCGTGCGCGCCGGAACAGTTCGGGCGCGAAGTTGGGGATGCCGGTGAAGCTCATCGCTTCGCCTGCGGTGAAGGTGTCGCCGATCGAGATGGTGCCGTGGTTGTGCAGGCCGATGACATCGCCGGGGTAGGCGGTTTCGACGTGCTCGCGGTCGGAGGCCATGAAGGTCAGTGCGTTCGCCAGTTTGGTTTCCTTGCCGCTGCGCACATGGAAGGCCTTCATGCCGGCATCGAAGCGGCCCGAACAGATGCGCAGGAAAGCGACGCGGTCGCGGTGCTGCGGATCCATGTTGGCCTGGATCTTGAACACGAAGCCGGTGAAGGCCTCTTCCTGCGGAGACACTTCGCGCACGGTGGTCATGCGCGGTTTGGGTGCAGGCGCGTGCTCGACGAAGAAATCGAGCAGCAGCTGCACACCGAAATTGTTGACGGCGGAGCCGAAGAACACCGGGGTCTGCTGGCCGGCAAGGTATTTGGCCTTGTCGAACGGATGCGAAGCACCCTCGACCAGTTCCAGTTCCTCGCGCAGCTCGGCCAGCATCGGCGCGCCGATGCGCTCGAGCAGGCCCGGATCATCGAGCGAAGCGAAGATAGTGGAGTCCTGACGGGTGAAATTGCGTCCGGGTTCGAACAGATGCACTTCGCCGCTCAGCAGGTGCACCACGCCTTTCAGGCGCTGGCCCATGCCGATCGGCCAGATCACCGGTGCGCACTGGATGCCGAGTACCGATTCGACCTCGTCGAGCAGCTCGATCGGCGAACGGCCTTCGCGGTCGAGCTTGTTGATGAAGGTCATGATCGGCGTATCGCGCAGGCGGCAGACTTCCATCAGCTTGATGGTGCGTTCTTCGACGCCCTTGGCGACGTCGATCACCATCAGCGCCGAGTCGACCGCAGTCAGCACGCGGTAGGTGTCTTCGCCGAAGTCCGCATGGCCGGGGGTATCGAGCAGATTGACGATGCGGTCTTCGTAGGGAAACTGCATAACCGAGGAGGTCACCGAAATGCCGCGTTCCTTTTCCAGCGCCATCCAGTCGGAGGTGGCGTGGCGGCTGGCTTTGCGGCCTTTGACCGAGCCGGCCATCTGGATGGCACCGCCGAACAGCAGCAGCTTTTCGGTCAGCGTGGTTTTACCGGCATCGGGATGCGAGACAATCGCAAAGGTGCGGCGCCGGGCCGTTTGCAGGGCGTGTTCGGTGGTCATGGGTTCGGTTCGGAAAAACGATGCGTAATTATAGCATTGCGCCCTGTGCGGACCGTCGGTTCTTGTTCATGCGTTCAGGGTTCAACCAGCACGCTGCCGTCGCCGTCGCGCATGCGGAACGGCACCGACTGCAGCTGCATGCCGGTGTTGATTTGAATCGCGAAATGCAGATGCGGACCATGCGAGTAGCCGCTGTTGCCGCTCTGCGCGATGACTGCGCCGGCCGGCAGCCATTGCCCGGGTTTGACGCCGATGCTGTGCTGCAGCAGATGGCCATACACCGCCATGCTGCCGTCCTCATGCAGGAGGCGCACCAGATTGGCATTGTCGAGGTCGGACCGGTGCTGCCCGCCCTGATCCGGATGGCCGTCGATGACCTCCATCACCACGCCGCTGCGCGCAGCCCTTACCGGCGTGCCCAGCAGCAGGGCGAAATCGATGGCATAGGCATTGAGGGCATCGCCATGGCTGGCTTGGCCATGGAAGCCTTGGCTGATGCGCCAGTCGGCATAATCACTGAATGGTTTCCGGTAATCCTGGATCCGGGAAACCGAGGGCCGGCCGGGTACGGCCTGCAGCTCAAGATCGGATAGGCTGTCGTCTGGAAGACCCGACAGGGTGAATACGCCCGGGCCATCCAGAACACGCTCCACCAGCACGGTTCCGCTGCGTCGCTGGCGCAGCTGTACCTGTACCGGACCGAACAGTTCGGTTTCAACGCTGACCATATTTTCGAGGGTCTGCCGGTTGAACACCAGACGCGTGTGTGCATCGGCCGGTGCTGCAGCTAGGTACAAAAGCAGGCCCAACGCCATGAAGCGCATTCAGTCCGCCTGCTGGAAGTAATCGTCGATCGGCTGCGGTTTATGGATGCTGTACCCTTGGACCTTATCGATACCCAGTTCGCGCAGCTGCGTGATCATTGCCTTCGATTCACAATGCTCGGCCACCGTGATCTTTTTTAGTACGTGCGCCATATGGACATCCGCGCGCCGTCGCTGCAAGCTCTGCCACAACACGCTCACTGCCCGGTTCCTTTGGGAAGTGTTTCCAGGCCAACCATCTCAACATTCAATCACATTCACGGCCAGGCCGCCACGTGAGGTTTCCTTGTACTTCTCGGCCATGTCGCGGCCGGTATCGCGCATGGTCTTGATGACCTTGTCGAGCGAGACACGGTGTTTGCCATCGCCGCGCAATGCCATGCGGCTGGCATTGATGGCTTTGACCGCGCCCATGGCGTTGCGCTCGATGCAGGGAATCTGCACCAGGCCGCCGATTGGGTCGCAGGTCAGTCCGAGGTTGTGCTCCATGCCGATTTCCGCGGCGTTCTCGATCTGGCCAAGGCTGCCGCCGAGTGCGGCGGTCAGGCCGCCGGCTGCCATCGAGCAGGCCACGCCGACTTCGCCCTGACATCCCACTTCGGCGCCGGAAATCGATGCGTTCTCTTTGTACAGGATGCCTATGGCGGCTGCGGTCAGCAGAAAATCGCGGATGCCTTTCGGACTGGCGCCCGGGCAGAAGCGCTCGAAATAATGCAGAACCGCCGGAACGATGCCGGCCGCACCGTTGGTCGGTGCAGTCACCACGCGGCCACCGGCGGCGTTTTCTTCATTCACCGCCAGGGCGTAAAGGTTGACCCAGTCCAGCACCGTCAATGGATCGCGCATGGCCGCTTCCGGGCGTGCCAGTAGTTCCTGCAGCATGTTCGGTGCACGCCGTGCCACCTTCAGACCTCCGGGCAGGATTCCCGACATGCGGGTGCCGCGTTCGAGGCAGTGCTGCATGGCATGCCAGATCGTATCCAGTTCTTCGCCGATTTGTTCATCGGTGCGCCAGACGCGCTCGTTGGCCCACATCAGTTCGGCGATGGTCAGATTGTGCTCGCGGCATTGTGCAATCAGCGCATCGCCGCTCTTGAACGGGTAGGGCAGTACCGTGGTGTCGGCGGTGATACGGTCTTGCGCCGCCTCATCCTGATTGACCACGAAGCCGCCGCCGACCGAATAATATTCGCGGGTGGCCAGTACGGCGTCATCGGCCGCGAAGGCAGTGAAGCGCATGCCGTTGCTGTGGAAGGGCAGCTTCTGGCGCTTGTTGAAAACCAGATCGGTTTTTTCATCGAAGCCGATGCGGTGCTCCGCACTCAGTCGCACATCCTTGTCCTTGCGGATGCGCGCCAGCATCGGCTCGATGGTATCGGGGTCGATGCGGTTCGGCCATTGGCCTTCAAGGCCGAGCAGGATGGCTTTGTCCGAGCCGTGGCCCTTGCCGGTCAAGGCCAGTGAGCCGAACAGTTCCGCTTTGATTCTCCGGCAGGCCGAAAGATGGCCTTCTTCGACCAGCCAGCGTTCGACGAATCGCGCCGCCGCGCGCATTGGCCCGACCGTGTGCGACGACGACGGACCGATGCCGATTTTGAACAGATCGAAGGTACTGACTGCCATGCGGTGCCGCCTTGGGCTAAAATCCTGTGCCTATGATGCCAAAAAGTCCGCCCGCATGCTTACTTTAATTCAGCGCGATGACTGCGCCCTGTGCGATGAGGCCTGGGAAGTCATGCATACCGCGGGTATCCGTGATTTCGAGCCTGTCTATATTGACGGCGATTCCCTGCTTGAAAGCCGCTTCGGCAGTCGGGTGCCGGTTCTGCGCGATGCACATGGCCGTGAGTTGGACTGGCCGTTTACTCCGGATATGCTCAGGGCTTGGCTGGCGTTTTCGGCACCAGAATAAGCACGGTCTTGACCTTTACCGCATTGGGCAGGATCCCGGTGTCCGACCAGTCGCCGGTACCGACCTTGAAGTCGAGGCGGTTGACCGTGGCCTCGCCGGTCAGTATCGCGCTTGGACCCGGTTTCCAGCTGAACACGAGGGCCACCGGTTTGCTGATTCCACGCAGACTGAGCGAGCCATTGGCCTGATAACGGCCATTGCCCAGATCTTTGAAGGCGCTTGCGGTATAGCGGGCGTTCGGTGTTTTGCGGATGTCGAAGAAATCCGAGGTTTTCAGCGTATCGTCGCGTTCGCCGTTACGGGTGTCGGCGCTGGCGAGGTCGATGATCACATCGAAACGGGCTTGGCCCAGCTGCTTCGGATCGAACCGGATCTGCGGCGTGAACCGACTGAAGTTCCCGTTGAAGACCTCGCCCTGGAAGCTGGAGCTGAAGCCCAGGCTGGATCCCTTCGCCATCTGCCAGTCTCCGGCAGAAACGGGCACGGTAGTTATGAGCAGAAGCAGGCCGAGCAGGCGTACGTAAGAAATCATGGCATTTTCCCGGTCATGCGTTTGAGGGTATTGTCTTTGACGACATAATGGTGGAACAGGGCAGCACCGGCATGGACCAAAAGCAGGGCCGCCAGCAGGGTGAACCCGGTTTCGTGCAGGTCGTGTGCGATATCCTTCAAAGCCGGATTGTAGCCGGTGAATAATTTCGGCAGTTGCACTAGATTGAACCAACGCAGCGGAAAGCCGGCCGCCGAATTGAACAGCCATCCGCTCAGCGGCATCGCCAGCAGCAGGAAATACATCAGTCCATGCACGGCTTTCGCTGCCAGCCGCTGTAAACGCGATCCGGGCTGATCATCCGGCGTACCGGCAACCAAGCGCCATGCCAGCCGCAGCAGGGTCAATGCCAATACGGTCAGCCCGAAGCTTTTATGCAGGGCGTAGATCTGCATTTTCAACGGGGAATTCGGCAGCTCGGTCATGATCAGGCCGACGATGGCAAGGCCGATGATCAGCAGTGCGGTCAGCCAGTGCAGTCCGATGCTGATACTGCCCCAGCGTTGCGCATTGTTTCGAATCATGGCGTCGTGTCCTCGCTATTCCGATCGGAGAGGGTGGCTTCAATGGCAACATCCAGATGCACGCGGTCGCCGACCAGTGACGGCCAGGCATCGATGCCGAGTGCTTTGCGGCTGAAATCGGCGCTGGCCTGCATGCCAAGCGTTTTTTTCAGCGTCAGCGGATGCCGTTTGTGCGCATTCAGCAGCACGGTAAAAACGATTGGGGCGGTGCCGCCGGCGATTTCCAGGTTGCCGGTGACCCGCAGCAGATTCGCAGAGACCGCTTCGACCGACGTGGAACGGAAGCGTGCCTGCGGATGATCGCCGGCATGGAGAAAGTCCTCGAGCACTTTCCGGTTCCAGCCGGCATCGCCCATGTCCAGCGTGGACAGGTCGATGTCGATGCTGACCTGCGATGCACCCGGATCGGCTTCATCGTAAATCAAGCTGCCGGTCGGGCGTGACACGGTGCCGATGCTGGGCGAGAATCCGGCATGCATAACCTTGAAGGCCACCCGGGTGTGCACCGGGTCGATGCTATAGCGGTCTGCGGCGGTGACTGCCGGCGCGCTGCATAACAGCGTCAGCATTAATCCAATCCGGGGCAATGGCGCGGTCAGGAAACCCATGCCTCTATCATAGGCCAAAGCCTGTCCCTGCATCGCTTTCTGCCGGCAAATGACTATTCCAGTCCTGTAACGCCCTGAACGGCCTGCAAAATGCATTATGATGCCCTCAGGATGGTTTGGCTCGGGAGAAAAGGGATGTTTCGTTCGACATTGGTAATGATTCTGTGGGTCCTGCAGGCCCTGCTGCCTGCGGCCGCTTCGAATGGCCAGTCGCAGTTCCTTCCGCTCGAAGTCCGCGACGGTCTGCCTAGCCGTCAAGTGATGTCACTGGCGCAGGATCTCGAGGGCTATATCTGGATCGGCACGCGGGATGGTCTGGCCCGCTATGACGGGGGTAAGTTCAAGGTATACCGGCATGTGCCCGGCGATAACCGCTCGCTTCCCGGAAACTACGTGCAGACCCTCCATGTCGATTCCGCTAACCGGATTTGGTTGGCTGTCGAAGGGCATGGCCTGCAGCAGATGGATGCCAGCCATACCGGTTTCAGTTCGATGCCGCTCGGGAAAGAAGCGGGGGTTGCGGATGTCTGGGCCATTGTTTCGAACGGTGACGGTTCGGTCTGGTTCGGAACTTTCGGAAACGGATTGTTCCGCCTGCTCCCCGATGGACGTCTTCTGCACTATCTGCCGACTCCCGGCAAGCCTGGATTGCCGGATGAAAACGTGCTGTCACTGGCCTTCGATGCCGGCGGCACGCTCTGGATTGCCACCACCAGCGGCATCGTCCAATGGCGCAAGGAAAACTTCATCGCGTTCGACAACAGCCGCCTGCTGTCGCCGGTGGTCCTCACGCTCATGCCGGATGATGATTATGGCATGTGGCTCGGCACGAGCAGCGGTCTCAACCTGGCCGCGAAGGATGGCAGCATCCAGTCGCCGTCTTGGACTGCCGATCTCACCAACAACCGGGTCATGGCGATGCTGGCCGACCAGGACGGTTCACGTTTCTTCGTCGCGCGCAATGGTTTGAATCGCCTTGTGGACGGGCGTATCGAAAAAATGCAACAGGACCAACAGTTCATGACGGCATTGCGGGACCAGACCGGCGGATACTGGTTCGGCGGCGAAGGCGGCCTGCTCCGACAGCCGTCCTCCTGGCGTTTTTTCCGAAGCATTAGCGGACCGGAAGACCCCGTGCCGCTGCGTGTGAGCCGGCCCGAGGATTACCATGCCGCCGGCGACGGCAGTTTCCTGCTGGCGGGTAATTCCGGTGACATCGACCGGTACTGGCCCTCCACCGGCCGCATCGCACATCTGGATCTGCCCCCTGCGGCGGATGGCATCAACCAGATTACCGCCATCAGTCAGGACTCCGCCGGCATCATTTGGGCCGGTGGTATGCGATCCGGCGCACCTGAATTGCTACGTTATGATCCAGCCAATCGAGGCATGCGTATCTGGCGACAGGATTCAGCCGACAATCCGCTGCAGATCGGGCCCATCAAACATATCCTGCAGACGCCGGATGGACTGGTGTGGATCAACGCTTACGGCGGCGGCTTGCAAGCGCGCGATGCCAAGGATGGACGCGTTGTCCATCAAATCACGCCGGATAGCGGCCATGGGCTTCAGTTTCCCGATCCGAATCAACTGTTCGTCGGGCCGGATGGCGCACTCTGGGTGGCCGGCGGTGAAGGATTACTGCGCTGGCATGCGGATTCCGGAAAGTTCGTAAGGGTCGCCGGCGCACCCGGGCAGCGGGTCTACAGTGCCTTGATGATGCCGCCGCAGACACTCTGGCTCGGACGGCTCGGGATGCTGGAAGCCTATCGCTGGCAGGGCGGAAAGCTGGAAAGAATCCGCAGTGTTGCCGGCGACGAGGGTTTGCCGGCCGTCGATGTGCTTGGCATCCATGCCGACCGCAGCGGGGCGCTGTGGATGACCTCCCTGCGCGGATTGATGCGTTTTGATCCGATACAGAACCGTGTCCGGGTTTATGGCATCAAGGATGGCCTGCCGAGCCAGGAGTTCCTGAAGCGACCGCCGGTCATCACTGCTGACGGCCAAGGCCTGGCCCTGGGCACTCTGGGTCCGGTGGCGTTCTCGCCGGACCGCATGTTGGCGTCCGCCCAGAAGCCGCAATTGGTCATCGAACAGACCAGTGTCCGGCGCGGGGAGGATGTGCGTCAGCTCGACTACCGAAAACCGATCGTACTGGAACCGAATGACCGCGACTTCAGCGTTGATGCCCTGTTGCTGACCTTCGATGATGCCTCCAGCCACCGCTTCCGGTCCCGCCTGTCCGGTTACGATCCCGATTGGATTGAAATGGGCAGCAATGGCCAGCGGCTTTTTTCGACATTGCCGCCGGGGTCTTACCGGCTTGAACTGGTTGCCGCCGGGGTTGACGGGCTTTGGTCGGAGCCGGTGGTGCTGGCGCTGGATGTATTGCCGCCCTGGTGGATGAGTGGCTGGGCTTTCACGCTCTTCATCGCGGCCGGCATTGTGCTGGTTGGACTGGCCGTCACGATCTACCGAACCCGATTGAAGCAGCGCTATGTCCGGCAACTGCAGGCACAGCAGCAGGAACTGTTGGTAAAAGGCTCCGAAGCCAAATCCCGTTTCCTGGCCAATCTCGGACACGAAATCCGCACGCCGATGACCGGCGTTCTGGGCATGACCGAACTGCTGCTGGCTGGCGAATTGCCCGAAAAGCCGCGGACCCAGGTCACGGCCATCAAGAAAGCCGGCGAGCATCTGCTACGGCTCATGAACGATGCCCTCGACCTGTCCAAGATCGAAGCCGGGCAGCTCGAGCTTGACCATCAGGCGTTTTCCATCCACGCTTTGTCAACCGAGGTGCAATCCTTGCTCGAACCGATAGCGCGGCAGAAAGGGCTCTTCTGCAATCTGCAGATTGATCCGGAATTGGCGCCCGGATTTGTCGGCGACATCGGGCGTATCCGCCAGATACTCCTGAATCTCGGCAGCAATGCCGTCAAGTTCACCGCGCAGGGCGGCGTCACCCTCAAAGTGCAGCCGTTCTGGCCGAAAGGGGTCCAGTTCGTGGTGATGGATACCGGCCCGGGCATGACGGCCGAGCAACAAAGCCGGCTGTTCCAACGCTTCGCACAGGCCGATGGCCTGCGCACCGCGCAGCAGTTCGGTGGCAGCGGACTGGGTTTGGCCATCAGCAAGGAATTAGCCTTCCTGATGGGCGGTGATATTCAAATCAGCAGCGAGCCGGGCAAGGGCTCGATGTTCACGCTGACCCTTCCGCTGCAGGCTGCGCAGGCACCGTTTGCGGTTGTTGAGCCTGTGCAATCCGCGGCTCCCGGGCAGACGCGCATCCTGTTGGTCGAAGATGACGACACCATCAACCAGGTGGTCAGTCAGCTGCTCTCGGCCGATGGCCATGCCGTGACCGGTTCGCGCAATGCGCTCGAGGCCATTACCCGGGCATCGCAGGAAACCTTCGATATGATTTTCTGCGATATCGATCTGCCGGGCATGGACGGACTGGAGTTGACCCGGCTCTGGCGGCAACAGGGACTGACCACACCGATTGTCGCGCTGACCGCGCGAACCCAGGCCGATGCAGAGCAGCACTGTCTTGAGGCAGGAATGAACGGCTTTCTGCGCAAGCCTGTGACCGGTCGACAGCTGCGCGACGCCATCTTGGCGGTGCGGCCTAGTTGAGACTGGTCTGTCCGGCCATGAACTGCCAGGTGCGCGTGATGTAGAGCACGTTCGGATTTTCCGCCGTTTGCGGCAGGGTCGCGAACGGCTCGGAGAGTCTCACGATGTCCACGGCTGCTTTGTCGAGGACCTTGTTGCCGCTGGATTTGACCACGGTGATGCCTTCAATGCGGCCATCGCGGCGGATGGCGACGGTAAGGATCAATTGCCCGTTGAGCCGGTTGATCAGCGCCTGTGGCGGATAGTTGGCATTGCCGATGCGTTCAACCCGGCGCACCCAGTCATTCATGTACTGGGCGTAGGCGTATTCACGGGTACTGGCGGTGATGTATTTATGGCGGCTGCGGCGGGCCTGCAGGGTTTGCTTCTGGCTGTACTCATTGGCCAGCTTGGCCAAGGTCAGGCTCTGTTCCACCAGCTCCTGCCCAGGCGGCAGCGGTTCGGTGCTATTAGGTTTCTGTTCCTGGGCGCGCGGTTGGCTCAGCATGCTTGCGCTCTGGCTGGTAACAACGCGTTGCACGGCCTCCGGTTCCGGTGGCGTCTGTTGGGCATGCAAGGCCACGGGGGCGTCGCCGGACTGGGTCTGCGGCAATTGCGACAGTTGGTCGTCCTTCGGGCGCTGCGGAGCCTCGCTGTCGCCGCCGCCCTGATTATTGGCCTGCGCCAGAAAATCCGCCTGTTCCGGCGATGCCGGGCTTGCGGTCGGGCTGAGGATGACGTCCAAGGTCGGGTTGACCGGTGCGGCTTTGTTCAATGTGAAACCGACGCCCAACACCACCACGCCATAGCCGATCAGGGACAGCAGGAAGGTGCCGGTCAGGCGATCGCGTGGCCCGACCTTCCGGGTCATGCCTTGTCCAGACGCGCTTCGATGGCATCGAACAGCAGGCCGGCGATATTTAGTCCGAACTGCTTGTCCAGTTCCCGCACGCAGGTCGGACTGGTCACATTGACTTCGGTCAGATAATCGCCGATGACATCCAAGCCGACGAACAGCATCCCGTGTTCACGCAGCCACGGACCCAGCTGGCCGGCAATCCAGAAGTCGCGTTCGCTCAGCGGCCGGCCTTCGCCCTTGCCGCCGGCAGCCAGATTGCCCCGGAATTCATCTCCTTGGGGAATGCGCGCCAGGGCATAGGGTACCGGTTCGCCGTCCACCAGAATAATGCGTTTGTCGCCGTCCCGGATTTCGGGCAGATAGCGCTGGAGCATGGTCAGTGACCCGTCAGCAGTCAGTGTTTCCAGAATCACATTCAGATTGCTGTCGCCCTGACGGATACGGAAGATCGATTTGCCTCCCATGCCATCGAGCGGTTTGGCCACGACATCGCCGTGTTCCCGGATGAATGCCTTGAGGTCGCCCATGCTGCGGCTGACCAGCGTCGGCGGACAGCATTGCGGAAACAGCAGTGCCGCCAGCTTCTCATTGAGGTCGCGCAGCCCCTGTGGTCGGTTCACCACCAATACCCCCTCATTTTCGACAATGCTGAGGATTTGAGTGTCATGAATAAACTGGTCGGTGACCGGCGGATCCTTGCGCATCAGCACGACCTGAACCTCGGCAAATGAGGATGTCTGCCAATCACTCTTCGTAAAATATTGATATTTATCGTCTTTGAGCCGCAGTTCGGACATCGCAGCGATCGCTCTGCCGTCCCGGATCGCCAAACTACCGGGCTGAACATAGAGCACGCGGTAGCCGCGGCGCTGGGCTTCCAGCATCAGGGCGAAACTGGTATCTTTTTCAGTGTGGATGTCCTCGATCGGATCCATCACCACAGCTACGGCTTTGTGCATGCGGGGTCTCGCTCTCGAATTTCGGGGTTTATGTTGATTCGGAAGACTGAAATACTTGGACAGGTAAAAGCGGGTTCATAAATATCATTATGGCAGAGTACTGCGATTCAGTGGACTTTGCGCACCAGTAAATTTTTTACTCAGTTCGATATGAGCCTTGTAGATAAATAATATGAAAACCTTGGTGATAGATAATTAAGACGATTATTTCTATTCAGAATACAGAGGCTGCCCCTGCTGCGGAACTGCAGGGCTATATTCAGTCTGCTGTAGCGTGTTCCTCGGCATCAGCTGAGCATAATGTTTCTCCGCCCATCATCGACCCGGCACTTCTTCAAATCCTGGATTCGGAAGTCTCTCTTCAGCTAAGTATTATTAATGAGTGGCTTGAGGGTTCAGTCGTTTCAGAATCCGCTGGGTATAATCAGAAGCTGTTTAATGCATTCCATGTGATAAACAGTGCTTTTTCCATTTCCGATGTGATGAATATGGCCAGTATTCTTGCATCAGCGGAAAATTTGATTCAGCGAGGCATTGTTCACGGCCTTATAGCCAATGTTGAAGCAATTGCATGTTTTTCGCAGATAGCAGATGCCATACAGGCTACTTTGGATGATTTAAGACAAGGTGTGGCGCCAGGTCATTATCATGCGCTTGAGTTATGGGTCATTGAAAAACGAGATGAGCTTGCAGGTTTATCCGGCTCATTACCGGCTTCGTTTGATCTAGCTGAGGGCTCCGTTGAGCAATCGACTTCAGAAAAAATTCAAATTGATGGATATGAGCTAAGCTTAGATGAGCTTGAACGTCTAACTGATCCAAACTCTGTCTCTGAGGCATCCACTGCTGTTATTCGCCCAGACACTCCGTCAGCAACTTTTTCAGCGGTGTCCGAGATTGAATTGAGCCCATGCGGCGCGGTTCAGCCAAGCCCGGCTGACCAAGAACGAGAAACTTCCTTCGAAGCGAATAATATCAATGCACAGCTATTAAGTCAGCTCGTAAATTTTTGCGGTGATGTCGCCATTTATTGTGCTGTCATTGAAGAAAAACTTGAAGGGCTCAAAGCTAATTTGGCTGAGGTCAATAAGCGTGTCTCGCATCTTATTGAGAATCCAATTAGCTTGGATGCCGAAAGCGAAACCGAAACCGAAACCGGAACACGAATTAACTCAATAAAAAACAATCCAGATATCCCATGATTACCAGTCGCCATAGTGCGATTGCAGGGCGGCAGTCACGGCAATTCCCGCGGTTTCAGTCCGAAGTACCCGTGGTCCGATTCGCAGCCCCTTGAATCCTGCGGTCTGTAGCAATCGGATGTCACGTTCGGTAAACCCGCCTTCCGGCCCGATGGCCAAAACGATTCTGGCATCCTCGGGAATCGCCAGCCCGGCTATGCCGTTTTCGGCATCCGGTTGCAGGTAGAAGGCGCCCGCAATGCCTGCGGCATCGATGCGCTGGATGGCAACCGGCGTATTCACGGCAGGAACCGTTGCCCGTCCGGACTGTTCGCAGGCCGAGCGCACGACACCCTGCCAGTGCGCGAGTTTCTTGTCGCTGCGTTCGCCTTCAAGTTTCACTTCGGTCCTGTCCGATATGATCGGCGTGAATTCAGCGACGCCGAGCTCCGTGGCTTTCTGCAGGATCCAGTCCATTTTCTCGCCGCGGGCGATGCTCTGGTAAAGATGAATGCGCAGCGGCGATTCATTCTTTACGGCGATTCTGTCCAGAATGCGGATACGCGCGCCGCGCTTATCGAGACTCAGGATGCGGCAAGGGTAATCGTAGCCGTCACCGTTGAACAGATGGAAGATGTCATCAGGTTCCAGGCGCAGAACGCGCACCACATGGTTGCTGACCATTTCCGGCAGAACCAGCTCGCGTTCCGCCTGCAGCGGCAGTTCGATAAAGCTGCGGATGGTTCTCATGAGAAGGCCTCGGTGAGCGCGCTGGTGGTGACATCGGCCAGATGGAGCAGTTCTTCCTCGCCGACGCAGTAGGGCGGCATCCAGTACAGTACATCGCCGAGCGGCCGCAGCACGACGCCGCGGGAGATGGCATGCCGGTAGGCGCGCAGGCCCATGCCGCCGGCGATTTTGACCGCGGTGCCGTTTCCGCCGCTTGCGGCCCGGGTCTCAATGGCCAGAATCATGCCGGTCTGCCGGATTTGCGCAACATGCGGATGTTCTGTCAGGGGCGCAGCCAGTTCGGCCATGCGCGCGGCGGTGCGGCGGTTGCGCGCCAGCACATCGTCTTCATCGAAGATGGCCAGCGAGGCCAATGCTGCGGCACAGGCCAGCGGGTTTCCGCTGTAGCTGTGCGAGTGCAGAAAGGCGCGTTCGCGCGAATCGTCCAGGAAGGCCTCGTAAACCCGTTCGGTAGTCAATACCGCCGACAGGGGCATGAATCCGCCGGTCAGACCTTTCGAGAGGCACAGGAAATCTGGGGCGATGCCGGCCTGTTCACAGGCGAACAGGGTACCGGTGCGGCCGAAGCCGACCGCAATCTCGTCGGCGATCAGGTGAACGCCATGCGCATCGCAGATGGCGCGTGCGCGCCGCAGATAAGCTGGATGGTGCATGCGCATGCCGCCGGCGCACTGCACCAGCGGCTCCAGGATCAGCGCGCTGATTTCACCGGGGTGTGCTGCGAATATATCGGCCAAGGCATCCGCGCGGCGCAGGGCGCAGGCTTCTGCCGATTCGCCGGGTTCGGCAGTGAAAGCGTCCGGGGATGGCGCGAACAGCGGCTGCAGCAGCAAGGGTGCGTAGGTCCGGCGGTAGAGTGGGATGTCGCCCATGGACAGCGCCCCCAACGTCTCACCGTGGTAGCTGTTGCCCAGCGCCACGAAGCGCATGCGCCGGTCATCGCCGCGGTTGCGATGGCTGTGGAAGCTCATCTTCAGCGCCACCTCGATTGCCGCCGAGCCGTTGTCGGCATAGAACACGCGTGCCAGCGGGGCCCGGCCGGACTCGCGCGGCGCAACTGCCAGCAGCGATTCGGCCAGATGCAGTCCGGGTTCGTGCGAAAAGCCGGCGAAGATCACATGCTCCAGTTCGCGTGCCTGGGCGGCCACCGCTGCGGCGATGCGTGGCTCGGCATGGCCGAACAGGTTGGTCCACCAGCTACTGATCGCATCCAGATAGCAGATGCCGTCCACGCCTTCCAGCCAGGCGCCGCGGCCGCGGCGGATCGGTATCAGGGGCAGGCTGTCGGGATGCTCGCGCATCTGGGTGCAGGGATGCCAGAGCACGCCGAGATCACGTTTGTGCCATTCGGCCAGATCCCTCGGAGGGATGAATGTGGACATAATTCGCCTTCCTCTCTAGCCAGTACTGCCGAAACGCGCGACAATGAAACCATGAATTCCCTGCCTATTATCCATTCCCGCGAGCTGATTGAAAACAGCCACGGCAGGCGCGAGCGCATCGATCTCGAGTTCTCCAACGGCGAACGCCGCCGCTATGAACGGGCGTTGCATCAGGGCCATGGAGCCGTGATGATTGCCGCCATGCCTGACAAGGATACCGTGTTGCTCATCAAAGAGTATGCGGCCGGCACCCATCGCTACGAGCTCTGCCTGCCGAAGGGGCGGATCGATCCGGGCGAAACGGTCCTGGAAGCCGCCAACCGCGAGCTCAAGGAGGAAGCCGGTTTCGGCGCCCGAAGCCTGCGCATTCTGCGTTCTATCACTCTGGCACCGACCTACATGACCCATGCCATCGATCTGGTGCTGGCCGAGGACCTGTATCCCGAGCGTCTGGTCGGGGATGAGCCTGAAGTGCTGGAGGTGGTGCCGTGGCGCTTGGACCGCCTTCATGAATTGGTGCTGCGCGAAGACTGCTCGGAAGGACGCAGTCTCGCCGCGCTGCTGGTCATCAAGGAATTGGTGCGAACAGGCGCATGAAAGAATGGGCCGACCGACTTGCGGACATCGCCCGCCGCGCCGGCGATGAAATCATGACGGTGTACGCGCAGGACTTCGCCGTCACCGAGAAAGCCGATGCTTCACCCCTGACACAGGCCGATTTGGCGGCACATCGCTGCATCGTATCGCTGCTGCCGGATCTCGACGGCGGTCTGCCGATTCTATCGGAAGAGTCCGCCCACATCGACTGGCCAGCGCGTCGGGCCTGGTCGCGTTATTGGCTGGTCGATCCGCTGGACGGCACGCGCGAGTTCATCAAGAAGAACGGCGAGTTCACTGTCAACATTGCTCTGATCGACCGCGGCGTGCCGGTGCTGGGTGCGGTCTACGCGCCGGCCATGGACTGGTTACTGGTCGGCGGTCATGGAATTGGTGCCCGGTGGCAACAGGGTGCACAGTCCGGTATCGCCCGTGTTGCCGGTGCACCGCATCCCCTCAGGGTCGCAGCCAGCCGTTCGCACCGTGATATCACAACCCAGGCGTACCTCGATCGTATCGGTTCGGTCGACACCGTCGGTTTGGGTTCATCCCTGAAGTTCTGCAAAATCGCGACCGGTGAAGTCGATCTTTACCCGCGCTTCGGACCGACCTCGGAATGGGATACTGCCGCCGCGCAGGCGGTTCTGGAAGCCGCCGGTGGCGGCGTGTTCACGCTTGACGGGGCACCCCTGCGCTACAACGGCAAAGAGTCGCTGCTCAATCCACATTTCATCGCGGTCGGCGATCTGTCCATCGGTTGGCAGGATTGGCTGTGAGCACGCCGATAGAGCAACTGCTGGCAATCATGCGGGCCCTGCGTAATCCCGAAAGCGGCTGTCCATGGGATCTTCAGCAGGATTTCAAATCCCTGGCACCATATGCCATCGAAGAAGCCTATGAGGTCGCCGATGCCATCGAGCGCGGTGAGCCTGAGGATCTCAGGGCCGAACTCGGCGATCTGCTTTTCCAGGTGGTGTTCCATGCCCAGCTGGCACAGGAACAGGGTCTGTTCGCATTCGATGATGTGGTTTCGGCCATCAACCGCAAAATGACCGACCGGCATCCGCATGTTTTCGGAGAGGCCAGCATCGCCGATGTCGCCGCCCAGACCGAAGCCTGGGAGCGCATGAAGCGGGAGGAGCGCCGGCAACGACGCGGTTCAGACGATAGCATATTGGCGGGAATCACCGCCGGACTTCCGGAGTGGCAGCGTGCCACTAAATTACAGAAGCGCGCAGCAACGGTCGGCTTCGACTGGCCCGATGTCTCGTTTGTGTTCGATAAACTTCAGGAAGAAATGGCCGAAGCACGTGCCGAGCTGGCCAAGGGCCGCGGTCATGATGCGCTGGAAGATGAAATCGGCGATATCCTGTTCGTGTGCGTTAATCTGGCGCGCCACGCCGGGGTCGATTTCGGTGCAGCCCTGCGCCGGGCCAACACCAAATTCGAACGCCGTTTCCGGACCATTGAAAATCTGGCCCGGCAATCCGGGAAATCCCTGTCCGATCTTGATCTGACAGCGCAGGAAACCCTATGGCAACAGGCAAAAACTCAGGAGGCTGCCAATGACCCGTTTTAATTCCCTTGCCGAGTTCTATCCCTATTATCTGGGGGAGCACCAGAATCTGACCTGCCGTCGTCTGCATTTCATCGGCAGCTCGCTGGTTCTCGGTTGTCTGGCCGCCCTGCTGGTTACCGGCCAATGGCTCTGGCTCCCGGCCGCTTTCGTCTGCGGTTACGGTTTCGCCTGGGTCGGCCATTTCGCCTTCGAGAAGAACAAGCCGGCCACTTTTCGCCATCCGCTGTATTCGTTCGTGTCCGACTGGCTGATGTACCGGGACATCCTGACCGGAAAAATCCCGTTCTAAGGCCGGTTCACACGGCAATCACCCCCGAAGGGGCATTCTTCACAAAGCTGAAGCCCTGAAAGGAGAAGCTCATGAAGCGTGATACCCAAGCCGGATTGATTCTACTGGTTGAAGACAACCGCAGCCTATCCGAGGTGGTCGGTGAATATTTCGAAAGCAAAGGCTTCGGCGTTGATTATGCCGGAGATGGAGTCGATGGTTATCGTCTGGCCACCAAGAACAGTTATGACGTCATCGTGCTTGATCTCAATCTGCCGCGCATGGACGGCTTGCAGGTCTGCCGCAAGCTGCGCGAGGAGGGCAAAATCGCCACCCCGGTGCTGATGCTGACCGCACGTGACGCCGTGTCCGACAAAGTGCTCGGGCTCGAGGCCGGTGCCGATGATTATCTGATCAAGCCTTTCGCCATCCAGGAGCTCGAAGCACGCATCCGCGCTCTGATCCGCCGCGAGCGCCGGCAGGTGAGCACGGAAGTTTACAAGGTCGCCGATCTGATCCTCGACACCGGAAGTCTGCGCGCGACCCGAGGCGGACGCGATCTGACCTTGTCGCCGATTGCCCTGAGACTGCTCGGTATCCTGATGCGGGAATCGCCGCGGGTGGTGACCCGCCGGGATATCGAACGCGAAATCTGGGGTGATGAACTGCCCGAATCCGACACCCTGCGCAGCCACCTTTACAACCTGCGCAAGGCGGTCGACCGCGGCTTCGAGAAGCAGCTGCTGCATACTGTGCAGACCGCAGGTTACCGTATCGTCGATCTGGACGAACAGCCCAAGGCATGAGTGACCGGCACGGACTCCGGAAGAAATTCTGGACGGCATTCGTTCTGCAGACCGCGGCCATCTGTTTCGCGGCGGTCATCGGGGTCTATGGCGCATCGGTCGTCATCAAGGACATTCTGATCAAGCAAGCGCTGCAGGATGAAGCGCGCCATTTCTGGAGCCTCTACCAGAACAACCCGAACGCACAGGTGCCGGATACCTTCAACATGAAGGGTTTTCTGTTGCCGCTGGCGCAGGTCGACGCCATGCCGGTGACCTACCGCGATCTCAGCAATGGCTATCACAGCCTCGATAAACAGCGCGGTGGTGAGTTGATCTGGGTGGAAACCCGTGAGAACCGCCGGCTGTTCCTGATTTTCAAGCAGGAGCAGGTCGATGCGCTGGCATTCTGGTTCGGTGTGGTGCCATTGGCGTTGCTGTTGGTAGTGGTTTACGCCATGGTTCTTTTCAGTTACCGGACCTCGAAGAAGCTGGTATCTCCGGTTATCTGGTTGTCGAACCAGGTCCGTAGCTGGGATCCAAAAAAGCCGGATGTGTCCGTGCTGGCGGCCCAGAAACTGCCCGATGACATGGACAACGAGGCCAAAGTTCTGGCCGAGGCCCTGCATGATTTCGGCCAACGCATCGGCCAGTTCGTCGAGCGCGAGCAGAACTTTACCGCGAATGCGTCGCACGAGCTTCGAACACCGCTGACGGTCATCCGTGTTGCCAGCGACATGGTCGCCGGAGAAGGCTGTCTATCGCCGATGGCGCAGCGTTCCATCACCCGCATCCAGAAAGCCAGTCAGGAGATGGAATCGCTCATCGAGGGCTTTTTGCTCTTGGCGCGCGAAGATGATTTCGGGCACAGCGAACAACCGTATTGGATATCCGAAGCCGTTACCGAGGAGGTCGAGAAGGCGAAACTGTTGTTGAATGGCAAGCCGGTCGAACTGACGCTCGAAATCGTTGCCGATTTCCGCATAGACGTGCCATATTATGTGGTATCCACGGTCATCGGCAATCTGATCCGTAATGCCTGCCATTACACCGATCGCGGCCATATCGATATATCAATCAATACGGGTAAACTGGTGGTCCGTGATACCGGCATTGGCATGAGTGCTCAGCAGCTAGAGCGTGTGTTCGATCTGTTCTACCGTGGTGAAACCACCAACGCCGGCGGCAAGGGCATCGGCATGTCGCTGGTCAAGCGCTTTTGCGACCGCTTTGGCTGGCGCATTGATCTGGCCAGCACACCGGACCAGGGAACGGTTGCGACCGTTCTGATTCCTGAAGCATCCTATTCCGAATTGACATGAAACAGGCCGTAAACCCATGAGCAAGAAAATCTCCGGACTTCCACTCGGCAAAATCGTCCTGGCTGCCGTCATATTGCTGGCATTATGGTTCGGCTACCGTAGCCTCAGTGGCGGCGATCAAGCTTCTGAAAGCCAGTACCGCACCGAGCCTGCACAGATCGCTGATCTGTCGTCCAGCATTTCCGCGACCGGCACGCTCGGTGCTACCGCCACGGTCGAAGTCGGTACCCAGGTTTCCGGAACCCTGCAGTCGGTCGATGTCGATTTCAACGATCAGGTCGAGCCCGGCCAGATCATCGCCCGCATCGATCCGTCCACTTTCCAGGCCCGGGTCGAGCAGGCTGGCGCCGCTCTGGCCAGTGCCCAGGCCGGATTGGCCGAGGCTCGGGCCGCTGCCGTCAATGCCTCACGCGACTTCGAGCGCAAATCCCAGCTGGCTGCCAAACAGCTGATTTCCAAAACCGAACGCGATATCGCCCAGGCCCAGAATGCCCAGGCACAGGCACGCGTTCAATCGGCCCAGGCCCAGGTCAGCCAGCAGCAGGCTAATCTCAACAGCGCGCGGCTGGATCTGGCGAAAACCATTATCCGATCTCCGGTGAAAGGCACGGTGCTGGCACGCAATGTCGAGCCCGGCCAGACCGTCGCCGCCAGTCTGCAGACACCGGTGCTGTTCAAGATTGCCGGTGATCTGAGCGAAATGGAAATCGTGCTGGCCATCGACGAAGCCGACATCGGTCAATTGCAGGTTGGCCAGGAAGCCACCTTCACTGTGGATGCCTTTCCCGACCGCAACTTCCGCGGCAAAGTCAAACAGATCCGGCTTGCGGCAAACAATGTCTCCAATGTAGTGACCTTTCCTGTCGTCATTGAAGTCAACAATGCCGACCAGGTGCTGCTGCCGGGGCTGACCGCGACCGCTCAGATCATCACCAGCCGCAAGGCCCAGGTGCTGACCGTTCCGAATGCCGCCCTGCGATTCCGTCCGGCCAGCGCGGCCGCCGCCAATGCGGGCCCCTCGTTCGGTGCCCCGATGCAGGCGTCACCGCCTTCGATGGAAGAGCGCAGCAAGCGCATGCAGGCACAGTTGGATGCCATGCGCCAGTTTCTGGTTCAGGCCAAAGCCGAACCGGCGGTGCTGTCGAGTTTCGATGCATCGGCTGAAGCCTACAGGCAGCAGGCCGCACGCATGATGCAGCGCTTTGCCCAAAGCGGCAATGCCGGTGCGGGAGCCGGACCATCCGGCGGGTCGGCTCCGCAGGGCATGAGCGGCGGCGGCAACGGCACACGCCGATTCGCCGACCGTTTCGCTAAGGCCTTCGAAAGCGTGCGTGCGCAGCTGGGACCGGAACTGCAGAGCCAGTGGGATCAGCAGATCCAGGCGCTGTTCAATGCCAAGCGCGCCACGGTGTATGTCCTTGAAAAGGGCGAGCCGGTTGCGGTCGAAATCCGGCTCGGCGTTTCCGATGGCAGCCGCAGTGAAGTCATCGGCGGTCTGAAAAACGGGCAGCAGGTCATCGTCGGAAGCGCGCGCAACACGCCATGACGACGCCGGTCATCGATATCCGTGGTTTGAGCAAGGTCTATGCGCAGGGTACCGAAGCGCAGGTCGATGCACTCAAGCAAATCAATCTGCGCATCCAGCCGGGCGAGTTCGTTGCCATCATGGGGGCTTCCGGTTCCGGAAAGTCCACACTCATGAATGTTCTGGGTTGCCTGGATGCCGATTACACCGGCAGCTACCATTGCGATGGCGTCGATGTGCGCAGCCTCGACAAGGAGGCCCTGGCCAAGCTACGGCTGGGAAAGATCGGTTTTGTATTCCAGAGCTTCAACCTGCTCAGCCGCATGGATGCCCTGCACAATGTGATGATGCCGCTGACTTATGCCGGCGTTCCGTTGTCTGAGCGCCAACCGATGGCTGAAACCGCCCTGCAGTCCGTTGGCCTGGGCGGGCGCATGCACCACAAGCCCGGCGAGCTTTCCGGCGGCCAGCAGCAGCGTATCGCCATTGCGCGGGCATTGGTCAACCGTCCCCCGATGATACTCGCTGACGAACCCACTGGTGCCCTCGACTCGAAAACCGGCGCCGAAATCCTGGCCTTGTTCGAATCGCTAAAACAGCAGGGACACACCATCATCCTGATTACTCACGACGAGCATGTCGCGGCGCATGCCGACCGCATCTGCCATATGCTCGACGGCGTAATGACCGAGGATTCCGCCTATGTGGATTGATACCTTCCGCACCGCCGTTTCTTCCCTGCGCGGTAACTGGCTGCGCAGCGCGTTGACCTCGCTCGGTGTGATCATCGGCATCGCCGCTGTCATCGTGATGGTGTCAGTCGGGCAGGGTACCCAGAATGAAATCGAAAAGATGGTGTCCGGACTCGGCGCCAACCGGTTGGACATCAACTCCGGATCGTCCCGCTCGGGCGGCGTCCGATTCGGTTCGGGCTCGCGGATGACACTGACCCAATCCGATGCCGAGGCCATCCGTCAGCAGATTCCGGAAGTGGCGTATGTCACCTCCAGTCTACGCGGCGGCACCCAGGTGGTGTATGCCGAGAACAACTGGTCAACCAGCTGGCAGGGCATCGAGCCGGATTATTTCGCCATCAACGAGTGGCAGGTCGCCAGCGGCAGTCCGCTGCAGGATTCTGATTATAAGTCCGGCGGCAAGGTCGTACTCATCGGCGAAACGATCCGCCGCGAACTGTTCGGCGAATCCGAAGCCGTCGGCGAAAGCATCCGCATCGGCAAGACCCCGTTCCAGGTGGTTGGTGTGCTCGAATCCAAGGGTCAGGGCGGATTTGGCCAGGATCAGGATGATGTACTCCTGGTGCCGCTGGAAACCGCACGCCGGCGTCTGGCCAGCAACAGCACGCTTCCCGGCGGCGTGCAGCAGATCACCCTCGGCGTGGCGCGTGCCGAGGATCTGCCCTATGTGCAGGAACAGGTGGAAGTATTGATGCGCCAGCTGCACAAGATCCAACCCGGTGCCGAAGACGACTTCACCGTGCGCAACATCGCCGAAATCATCGCCACCCGCACCGAAACCACCCGCATCATGTCGCTGCTGCTCGGTGCTGTGGCTAGCATCTCGCTGATTGTCGGCGGCATTGGCATCATGAACATCATGCTGGTCTCGGTTACCGAGCGCATCCGGGAGATCGGCCTGCGCATGGCAGTCGGTGCCGGCCCGAGGGAAATCCAGCGCCAGTTCCTGACCGAAGCCATGCTGATTTCGGTCGGTGGCGGTCTGATCGGCATTTTCATCGGGGTCGGGTTCTCGCTGCTGGTCGAAAAAATGGGCGCCCTGCCGGTCGCGCTGAACTGGAAAGTGATTTCCCTGGCGGCGGTCTGCTCCATGGCGACAGGCCTTTTTTTCGGCATTTACCCCGCCCGCAAGGCCTCCCAGCTCGATCCCATCGAGGCGCTCCGGCATCAGGGCTGATTCCGGCCGGATTGGGTATGATGGAAACCTGCCAGTCGGGGTAAAATCCATGAAGTCCACCGTGTTTGCCGGAATCCTGTTTATGTCGTCCATTGCCGCTGCCGCATCGCCGAAAACCGCCCTCGTCATTCACGGCGGAGCCGGGGTCATCAGTCGGTCGCAGCTTTCGGCCGAAGATCAGGTTGGCTATGAAAAAGCCCTGAATGCGGCACTCGATGCCGGCAATGCCGTGCTGCAGCGCGGTGGCAGTGCCCGCGAGGCCGTCATTGCCAGCGTCACTGTGCTGGAAGACTCCCCCTTGTTCAACGCCGGCAAAGGCGCGGTCTATAACGCCGAAGGCGGCCATGAACTGGATGCCTCGCTGATGGAAGGACACACCGGCAAGGCCGGCGCCGTCGCCGGGGTGCGCACTATCAAGAACCCCATTCTGCTCGCCGAGGCGGTCATGCAGCATTCCCCGCATGTGTTGTTAGCGGGTGAGGGCGCCGAGCATTTCGCAGACACCCGCAAGAATATCGAGCGTGTTGCGCCGGAATACTTCGATACCGAGCACCGCTACAAGCAGCTGCTGAAAGCCCAAGCCGAAGAGAAACAGACCGCCTCGAATGATCTGAAAGGCAAATATTTCGGCACGGTCGGTGCCGTAGCGCTCGACCGCAATGGCCACATCGCTGCCGCGACGTCCACCGGCGGCATGACCAACAAACGCTGGAGCCGCATCGGTGATTCGCCGATCATCGGCGCCGGCACCTATGCCAACGACCAATGCGGGGTATCCGGTACCGGTTGGGGCGAGTTCTTCATCCGTGCCGCCGTGGCCCATGACATCTGCGTGCGCATGAAATACCGCGGTGATTCCCTGGCCCAGGCCGCGGAAGAGGTGTTGCTGAAGGTTATTCCGGAAATGGGCGGCGACGGCGGCGCCATCGCGCTCGACCGAGACGGAAATATTTCCCTGCCGTTCAATACCGAAGGCATGTACCGCGGCTGGATCAAGCCGGATGGTAGCCGTGGCGTGGCGATTTTCAAGGATTGATGAGCACCCCTCTGTTCATGCGGCATTCTGGGCGGGCTAATGGGCAACAAGCGCTGAATACGGACTGATGCCCCGTCTTTATGGCAAAATAGGGGTGTTTCCGCAGTTCCGAGCGCCGTTCATGTTGATTTGCATGCCATTGCCCATGTTTCGGCTACTGTTCTTCCCATCTGCAGCCACCTTCTGATTGCGCATGGCTGACAGTCACGATACGCACGCACCGCGCTCGCCGATTCGCATCTGGCAGGCCTTCCAATGGTCGATGAAAGGCCTGCGTGCCGCTTGGCAGGTGGAATCGTCGTTC
>JAJTGG010000035.1 GCA_021299355.1 Lysobacteraceae bacterium | reverse complement strand
ACGCTCTGTCTGCGCACGGGATTGACAGCGGCGGATATCTCGTCCATTTTGATAGGCATGGAATTGTCCGGCTGGGTTGAAAACCGCTTCGGCCGCTACCATAGAGGGATGCAAGACGCACCGTCAGCGAGAGGGTAATGAAAGAATCGATACTGAACGTTTTACTCTACCTCTTCGAGCATTACATCTACGACCACCCCGAGCTGGTTCAAGACCCCGACACTCTGCAAAATAACCTGATCCAGGCCGGCTTTTCGCCCGCTGAAGTCAGCAAAGCATTTGACTGGCTGGAAACCCTGGCGCAGGATCGCCCGCAATCGGCGACCAGCGCCCTGCAGGGGCCGATGCGTCTGTTCGCTGAAGCCGAGCTCGACCGCTTCGATGTCGAGGCCCGCGGTTTCCTGATGTTCCTCGAGCAGCGCGGGGTGATATCAGCCGAGCAGCGCGAGCTGGTGATCGACCGCGCCATGGCGCTGGATCAGGATGAAATCGCATTGGACGACCTGAAATGGGTAGTGCTGATGGTGCTGTTCAACCAGCCCGGTTCCGAAGCCGCATTCGCGTGGATGGAGAGCCAGATTTTCATCGATGATCCCGAGCCGGTGCACTGACCTGAACCCTCCGGACTTGACAGCACCCCCCGACTTGGTGCCTTAATAAAAAAGAACCAGCCCGCCCAGTGCGGGCTTCGGCTTCTGTTTCACCCGTTTTCCGGAGCAGCACATGGCAAAGAATTTACTGATTGTTGAATCGCCGGCGAAAGCCAAAACGATCAATAAATACCTCGGCAAGGACTTCCTGGTCCTGGCCTCGTACGGCCATGTCCGCGATCTGCCGGGCAAGGACGGCGCGGTCAATGTCGATGACAACTTCGCCATGCGCTACGAGGTGCAGGAAAAGAACCAGAAGTACGTGGATGCCATCACCAAGGCCGCCAAGGACGCCAGTGCCATCTATCTGGCTTCCGATCCAGATCGTGAGGGCGAGGCCATCGCCTGGCATATCGGCGAGATCCTGGCCGAGAAGGGCCTGCTCAAGAACAAGGCCCTGCACCGGGTAGTGTTCACCGAAATCACCCCGAAGGCCATCGCGCATGCGGTCGAACATCCGCGCGCCATTGCCGGGGATCTGGTCGATGCCTACCAGGCACGGCGGGCACTCGATCATCTGGTCGGCTTCAACCTGTCCCCGATCCTGTGGCGCAAGATCAAGAACGGCCTTTCGGCAGGCCGCGTGCAGTCGCCGGCACTGCGCCTGATCTGCGAGCGCGAAGACGAAATCGAGGCTTTCATCAGCCGCGAGCACTGGTCGTTCACCGCCCAGCTGCAGGACAGGGGTCAGGTCTTCAATGCCCGCTGCGTGAAACTCGACGGCGCCAAATTCGAACAGTTCAGCATTACCGACGGCAAAACCGCCGAAGCGGCGCTGGCGCGCCTGAAAGCCGCCGCCGGAAACACCCTGAAAGTGGCGGAAGTCAACCGCAAGGAACGCAAGCGCCGCCCGTCGCCGCCGTTCATCACCTCCACGTTGCAGCAGGAGGCCGCGCGCAAGCTCGGTTTCACTACCAAGAAAACCATGCAGGTCGCGCAGAAACTGTACGAGGGCGTCAATATCGGCGAAGAAGGCACTGTTGGTCTGATCAGCTACATGCGTACCGACTCGACCAGCCTGTCCGGCGAAGCGCTCGGCCAGCTGCGCGAGGTCATCGTGCAGGAGTTCGGCAAACACAACCTGCCGGCGGAAGCCAACGTCTACAAATCGAAATCGAAGAACGCCCAGGAAGCGCATGAGGCCATCCGGCCGACCTTTGCCGGACGCACGCCGGCCCGCATCGGCAAATACCTGAGCGACGACGAACGCCGCCTGTACGAACTGATCTGGAAACGCGCGGTGGCCTGTCAGATGATTCCGGCCACGCTCAACACGGTCAGTGTCGAACTCGCCGCCGGCCCGCAGCACGGTTTCCGCGCCACCGGCACCACCGTGGTCGATCCGGGCTTCCTGCTGGTGTACGAAGAAGGCAAGGACCAGAAAGACAGCGAGGACGACGAGGCCAATACCCAGCTGCCGCCGCTGGTCGAAGGCCAGAGCGTCACGCTCGACGACATCCTCGGCGAACAGCATTTCACCAAGCCGCCGCCGCGCTATACCGAGGCCAGCCTGGTGAAGACCCTGGAGGAGTACGGCATCGGACGTCCGTCGACCTACTCCAGCATCATCCAGACCCTGATCTACAAGGCCTATGCCTTGCTGGAAAGCCGCGCGTTCCGGCCGACCGACGTCGGCCGTCTGGTCAACCGCTTTTTGACCTCGCATTTCGAACATTACGTCGACTACGACTTCACCGCCAAACTGGAAGACGAGCTCGACTCGGTGTCCCGCGGCGAGGAGCCGTGGACGGTGCTGATGGAAAAATTCTGGAAAGAGTTCAAGGCCACGCTCGACGAGAAGACCGACGAGGTCAACCGCTCGGAAGGCACCGGCCAGCGCGATCTCGGCATCGATCCGGTGTCCGGCAAGCCGGTATCGGTGCGCATGGGCAAATACGGCGCGTTCGCGCAGATCGGCAGCAAGGACGACGAAGATAAACCCAAGTTCGCCTCGCTGCGTCCGGAACAGAGCATCTTCACGCTGCAGCTTCCGGATGCACTGAAACTGTTCGAGCTGCCGAAAGAACTCGGCGAACTGGAAGGCAAGCCGGTCATGGTCGCCATCGGCCAGTTCGGTCCGTACGTGAAACATGGCGACACCTTCGCGTCGATTCCGAAAGAGATTGACCCGTATCAGATCGAGCTGGATAAGGCGGTTGAACTGATTCACGGCCGCCGCGAATACCTGGCCAACCGCTTCATCAAGACCTTCGAGGGTACCGACATCCAAATCCTCAACGGCCGCTTCGGTCCGTATATCACCGACGGCGCGTTCAATGCCAAGATTCCGAAAGACCGCGAACCGGCCTCGCTGACGCAGGACGAATGCGAAGCCCTGCTGGCCGAAGGCAAGCCGGTGCGCAAGTTCGGCCGTGCCGCCAAGAAAGCCACTAAGAAGGCCGTCGCGAAGAAAACACCTGCCGCCAAAAAAGCACCAGCGAAGAAGGCTGCCAAGAAAACTGCAAAGAAGAAAGCCGCAGTCAAAAAAACGGCGAACAAGGTAACTAAGAAAGCCGTGAAGAAAGTGGCTAAGAAAACCGTCAAATAAGCGTGTTATTTATATAAGAAAAAGGCGGCTATGGCCGCCTTTTTCATCCAACAATGACATACTCGAAACCTGTCTGCAGTCAAAAACCCGTAACGCAGAAATTCGCCATCCACCGCGATGCATTCGCCAGCGGGTATGCATAACCTCAGAACGTGCAGAAGCAATGCGCGACGGCGTTCACAGGCTTGCTGGTGTTGCGGTCGAGCCATTGCAGATCGGCACGGATCTGTTGGCCCATGCGGGTCTGTTGGATCAGGCCCAGTGCCGGCGAGGCCCAACGCACCAGACCCTGGGTTTCGCTGTTGCCGGCAAGATTGGATATGAACTGCTCAAAGGGTGACATCGGCTCTTCGATGTAATCCACACGGTAATCGTTCTTACCAAGCTTGGCACGTGCGGCGGCATCATCAATGGCAACCTGCAATCCACCGAAGGCGTCGATCAGGCCTTTCTCTTTGGCCTGCGCGCCGCTCCAGACACGACCGCGGGCGTTGGCGTCAATCGCCTCAGGCGTCTGCTTGCGGGCTTTGGCGGCTTTGCTGATGAACTGTGAATAGCCATGTTCGATGACGCTCTGGACAACCTGCCTGGTCGGGTCGTCCATCGGCCGGGTCATGTCGAAGGCGGCCGCCCAGGGTGTGGTGGTGACGCCGTCGGAGCGCACACCGATTTTTTCCAGCGTCCGTGGCGCGCGGATCATCAGACCGAAGATACCGATGGAACCGGTGATGGTCGATTCATCGGCATAGATGCGGTCGGCGTTCATTGAAATCCAGTAACCGCCGGAAGCGGCCACGTTCGCCATCGACACCACCACCGGCTTGCCGGCGGCCTTGGTCAATTCCACTTCGCGGCGGATCTGCTCGGAAGCGAACACAGTGCCGCCGGGCGAATCGACCCGAAGCACCAAGGCCTTGATCTCGTCATCTTCGCGTGCGGCACGGATCAGCGCCGAAGTGGTGACGCCGCCGACCATGCCCTGCGGCTGTTCACCGTCGACGATTTCGCCCTGAGCGACCACCACGGCCACGGCATCCGCCTGCGGCTTGGTCATTTCCTTACTGTTGACGTGTCCGAGATAATCAATCATGTCAATCTGTTGGAAGCTGCCACTTTCGTCATCAAAAGCAACGCCTTGATCGACCAGATACTGCTCCATCTCGTAAGCGGTTTTCAACCCATCGACCCATTTTTCATTCAAGGCCAACTGTGCCAGATTGCCTTTGACCGCAGCCAGACGCTGCGGCAATTCGTTGATTGCGGTGCTGATGGCTTCCGGCGCGATGCCACGGGCGGTGCCGACCTGCTGCAGATAGCGCTGCCAGATGTCATTCATCCAAAACAGATCGGCCTGCTTGGATTCTTCCGAAGCAGCATCGAGGATATAAGGCTCGGCGGCCGATTTGAATTCACCGACGCGGAACAGATGCACGTCCAGCCCGAGCTTGTCCTGCAGGGCTTCGCGGTAAAACAGGCGGTAGCGGCCGAGGCCTTCCGGAAAGAACGCACCTTCGGGATCCATGAAAATTTTGTCGGCCTGCGCCGCCAGCAGGTATTGCTTCTGCTCGTAATTGTCGGCGAAGGCATAGACCGGCTTCTTGCTGGTCTTGAAATCCTTCAGTGCCGCGGCGATTTCGCGGGTGGAGGCCATGCCTGCTGCGTTGTAGCCATCGGTGTTCAGCACCAGATGGGTAATGTGCGGATCTTTCTTCGCGGCCTTGATGATGCGCAGCACATCGCGCAGCAGGATTTCACGTTCGCCGCCACCCTGTGCTTCGGCCAAGGCAGTACTGATCGAATCAACCGTACGCTGTTCGACCAACACCCCTTCCAGATCAAGCACCAGCGCGGTGTTGTCGCGCAGCGGCGTGAACGATTTGGCCGACATGCCTGCGGAAATCACCGCAAGGATGCCGATCAGAATGAACAGCATGATCAGATTGAATACCAGATGATTGGTGAAATTGACCGCATTCCACAGGAACTGGAAGAAGGTGCGGATCGGACCTGGTTTGGCATCGCTCATGGCGCAGTAACTCCTCGAATCAGGCGTCTAGAATACCCGATTCAGCCGAGGGATTCGTATGCCATTCGTCATTGCCGCGTGAGTTTGTCGACCGCACGCCGGAAGCGCAGAAACAGCAGCACTGCGGCTACGCTCAGGCCGATGCTCAGGCCGATCCAGAAGCCCGGAGCACGTAAGCCGAGTACCAGACCCAGATAGATACCGGAGCTGAGCCCGACGGCCCAATAGGCGAATATGGTGATGATGGCCGGCACCGTGGTGTCTTTCAAGCCGCGCAGAGCGCCGCCGGATAGAGCCTGGATGCCGTCCGGATACTGGAACACGGCGGCATAAATCATCAGTGTGGCGGCCAGCCCGGCTATGGCGGCGTCATCGGTGTACCAGCCGCTGATGACATGCCCGCCGAACACCAGCATCAGAGCCGAAATGGTCTGGGTCGCCAGCACCAACAGCAGACCTGCACGCATGGCCCAGCGCACCGCAGACACATCGCCGGCACCGACCGCATGGCCGACACGGACCGTAGTGGCCAAGGCGACTCCGAGTGGAATCATGAAGCTAGCGCTGGCCACATTCAGGGCAATCTGATGTGCGGCAACATCCACTGCGCCCAGGCGCCCGATGAACAGGGCGGTGGCCACGAACAGGCTGCCCTCCATGAAAATAGCGATACCCATCGGCACCCCCAGCACCAACAGCTCGCGGATGACTTTGAGATTCGGCCATTCAAAGCGCGAGAGCAGACCGAGGTCGCGGAAATGCGAGGAGTGCTGCAGATAAACGGCGAAGGCGATGAACTCCAGCCACATCACGATGGCGGTGGCATAGCCCAGGCCGGCCGCGCCCATTTCCGGAATCGGGCCATAGCCGAACAACAAGAGGGCTCCGATGGGAATCAGTAGAATCAGCGCGGCGATGCCGAACACCAGAGTCGGCTGGGTCCAGGATAGACCCTCGCTCAGATAACGGGTGGCGAAAAACAGGGCCAGTGCCGGCGCGCCCCAGCTGATGGCATGCAGGAACGCCGTAGCCGGTGCCTGCACTTCAGGCGCGATCTGCATCCATACCAGCAGCTGCGGGCTCCAGCGCATGAACAGCTGCAATAACAAACCGACCGCCAGCGCCAGCCACAGTGCTTGCCGCCAGACCGGGCCGACTTCCGAACGGCGCCCGGCACCGTTGAGCTGGGACACCGTCGGTGGAATCGCCATCATCAGCCCGATGCAGATCAACATCGCCAGCGACCAGATGGCACTGCCCACCGCAACCGCTGCCAGGGTGATCGGGCCGTGCCGACCGGCCAATAGCGTGTCGACCACGCTCATCGCCATGGACGCCAGCTGACCGATGGCGATGGGCAATGCGAGCGTGAAGGTGATCCGTGACTCGGCGCGCAGCCGTTGCCAGGACGAAGAAGAATGCGTCATAGTGGCCACTCGGGGAATCACTCAGTTTAAACCAGATCACGGAGCCCACGCCATGACGATGCCGAATGCGCGGCAACGACACTGCGGCGACTGCCTGGCAATAGTGATCGGTATTTATTGCGCGCAATGCGGCCAGCACCGATGTATTTCCTGATCGAACTGAAACATCTTTACCGGCAAAGCTGGAAGATGACCCTTTTCAAATTTGGCCTGCTCGGACTCTGCTATCTGAGCTTGCTGGCTCTGGGTGTCATCCTGAATGTTGTGATCGGTCCGCTGATGCTCTGAGTCCGTGAAACAATTGACGGATTTTTACCTGATTTTTCACTGAATGCCGTCTGAATAAGGCTTTGCGTGTGGAACCTTTTCAACAGGCGAGAAATTGACCACAAGCACAGGGAATTGACCGTGGAAGTGGGACTTTCAGCCAACGAAGCCATCTCAACCAGTTGAATTATATAAATTATTTCAAATTGATTAAAAATTAATCAAGTTGCTGAAATGACCGTCACAAAGAGCCTGACCCCGATTGTCCGCAGCCCTATCCACATTGTTATCCACAATCTGTGTGGATAATACGGTTTCTTGATATAGATGAACAAGATAGTCCATAGTCTTGGAAGACACGCTCAATAATCACCTGCAAATGAGAACATCATCCACCCTGTGCGGCGTTGAATTGCCCTGATGCAAGGCAACTCACGGCTAAGCAACTGATACTTGTACACAGCCTTGTGCTAAGCATTTGATTCGCGTTTTTCCCACCCGCGCTTCGCCATTGGGGGACACACTTCATTAACATGTTGTTTGCAAAGACGACACAATTGTCGGTTGAAGCGGTCGCGATGCCGACATGCAACGATGCGTGGTCATTTGCACTATTCTAGAAGCCTTGAATCCACACGCTTATCCACCGATTCAGGCCACTCCCGAGACGCCCAGCTTGCCGAAACCACCCTGCTGCCTGAAAGTCGCTCTGCCCCTGCCGCTGCCGGGCCTGTTCGACTATGTCCCCGAGGACGGCAGTACGGTTGACCAAGACTGGATCGGCTGCCGAGTCCGTGTGCCGTTCGGTGCCCGCGAATTGGTCGGCTGGGTCAGCGCGATCGGCGTAACGGAAACGCTCCCTGAAGCGCTGAAGCCGATCCTGCAACGTTTGGATCGCACGCCGGTCATGACTGCGGAATTGCTGCAGACCCTGCGCTGGACCGCCCAGTACTATCAGGCGCCGCTTGGAGAGGTCCTGAGCACCGCCGTGCCCGCTCTGTTGCGCGAAGGCAAGGCACCTCCGGATATCTGCGTCTATGCCTGGCAATTGACTGCTGAAGGCCAAGCCGGTATCGACAGCCTGCGCAGGACCGGCAAACCGCAGGCACTGGCGATGCGCCTGCGTACCGGCGCGCTCCCGGAAGCACTGTTGGATTCAGACACACCGGGCTGGCGCGGCAGCATGCGTAGTCTGCAGGCGCGGGCATGGGTCGAACGGATCGCCTTGAACCGTTCCGAGATGGCCGGCACGAAGCCAGAGGAAGAAGGCCCGGCGCTGAATGCCGACCAGGCGGCCTGCGTGCAGGCGCTAAAAGCGTCGGCGGGATTCGGCGTGCATCTGATTGAAGGCGTGACCGGCAGCGGCAAAACCGAAATCTACATCCAGGCCGTGCGCGATTGTCTGGCACGCGGCCGGCAGGCCATGGTGCTGGTACCGGAAATCGGATTGACGCCGCAGACCCTGGCGCGCTTCCGGGCACGGCTGCCGGCACCGGTGCATGTACTGCACTCGAATCTGTCCGATGGCGACCGTGCCCAGGCCTGGACCGCCATGGCCGAGGGTATCGGGCGCGTGCTGCTCGGTACCCGTTCGGCGGTATTCACGCCGATGCCGGAAGCGGGTCTGGTGATCGTCGACGAAGAACACGACAGCAGTTACAAGCAGCAGGATGGCTTCCATTATCACGCCCGCGACGTGGCCGTGCTGCGTGCGAAATCCCTCAATGTTCCGGTGCTGCTCGGCAGCGCGACACCGTCGCTGGAATCCTGGCACAACACCGACGTCGGCCGGTATCAACGTCATCGATTGCCCGAGCGCGCGGGCGCCGCCAAGCCGCCGACTGTGCGCATCACCGATATCCGCAAGATCCGGCTGCAGCACGGTTTGAGTCAATCCATGCTGGACGGCATTGCGGCCTGCCTCAATGACGGGGGCCAAGCCCTGGTGTTCAAGAACCGCAGAGGTTATGCCCCGGCGCTGCTCTGCCACGACTGCGGCTTCACCGCACAATGCCCGCGCTGCGATACCGCACTGACCCTGCATGCCGGCCAGCGGCGCCTGCACTGCCATCACTGCGGCCATCAAAAACCGAAGCCGCCGGCCTGCCCCGATTGCGGTTCGCTGGCACTGCAGCCGCAGGGCTTCGGTACCGAGCGTCTGGAAGAAGCATTGACTGCGGCATTTCCGGAGTTTCCCTGCATCCGTGTCGACAGCGGAACCACGCGTCGGCGCGACGGACTGGCCGGTCAGTTGTCGGAAATCGGCGATGGCGCCGGCATTCTGGTCGGCACCCAGATTCTGGCCAAAGGCCATGACCTTCCCAATCTGCGCTTCGTCGGCGTGGTCGGTGTCGATGAAAGCCTGTTCTCCTCCGATTTCCGCGCCCATGAAAAACTGTCACAGCTACTCATCCAGGTGGCCGGGCGTGCCGGGCGTGCCGACAAGCCGGGACAAGTCCTGATCCAGACGCATCATCCGGACCACCCGCTGCTGGCGGATCTGCTCGCTGGCGGCTATCCGGAATTCGCACGCAAGGCGCTCGAGGAGCGCCGGCTGGCGGATCTACCGCCGTTTACCCATATGGCACTGCTGCGCGCGGAATCGGTACACAGCGAGGCCGCACGCCACTTCCTCGAGGAAGTCACCGCACTGGTCGATGCGCGGCGGCGCGAACTGAAACTTGCGGTGCACAGCTCCGGCGTCCTGCCGGCCGGCATGCCGCGCCGTGCCGGCCGTTACCGCTGGCAACTGGTCCTGAACGCAATGCAGAGAAGCAGCCTGCAGAGCCTGCTGGCCGCCGTCCATGATGACGTACATGCCCTCAAATCGTCACGGAAAGTCCGTTGGTCGTTCGATGTCGATCCCAGCGACTTTCTTTAACATCACCGGGCTGGCGCAGCAGGACATGCACACGCAACACGTATCGCCAGCGGATATGCAGACGCCCATTGAGGGCTAGCGTACCGATACGGATTCTTTGGCATAATGGGACATGATCAAGATTGCCCTCCTCGATGACCACGCCATCCTGCGAGACGGCATCAAGCATCTGCTGAACAGCGAGGCGGACCTGCATGTCTGTGCCGAATGCGAGCGGCCGAGCCAGCTCGAACCGCTGCTGGAAATGCACCGTCCCGACCTCTTGATCATCGACCTGAACATGTCCGAGGGCGGCGGCTTTCCGCTATTGCAACGCATCCAGCCGGGGTATCCGGAATTGCTGGTGATCGTGCTCAGCATGCATGAAAACCCGGGCTTCGTTTCGAAGGCCCTTTCCTACGGCGTGAACGCCTACATCACCAAGACACGCGCCGCCGACGAACTGGTGCTGGCCATACGCACCGTGGTCAACGGCAACCGCTATCTGTCATCGGACGTCGCGCGCGGCATGCAGCGCCCTGAGGTCCGGCTCAGCCCACGCGAACGCGATGTGCTGCGCGCCCTGCTGCAGGGCAAGAATCCGAAATCCATCGCGGCCGAACTGGGCATCACCGACAAGACCCTGTACGCGCACCGTGCCCACATCATGCAGAAAACCCAGGCCCGGTCGCACTCGGAACTGCAGGAGTACGCACTCAGCCTGGGTCTGATCTGATTGGATCAGAAGCCGATGCGAACACCCGCCGAGACCGTGAAGCGGTCGGCATTGCCGCTGTCCTGACCATTGCCGCGCAGGTACCAGTGGGACTCACCGCGGCGATAACCCAGACCCAGACCCCAGCTCAGGAAGCCGTCCGGATAGGGCATGCCATCCACGGTGAAGCCGGTACCCGGCAGCCCGGTGTAGTAGGCACGCATCCCGGTACCGACATCATTGAGTACGAACCGGTAACCGGCCTGCACATCCCAGGCAAAACCGTTCTTCAACGCACGGCCATAGCGCAGATCCGGACCGAGCAGCACCCGGCTCAGGCTTGCAGCCGGAAAACCAAGCTCCAGACCGGTGCTGCCGGTTTCCGCATAGGCATCCAACTCGGCCCAATCAGCACTGGCGAGCAAGGCCAATCCGAAATGCTCGCCGAATTTGCGGCCGGTTTCGATGGAAAGCCCGCGTGAATCGCCTTCACTGCGGCTTTCCGCCAGCGTATCGTTGAGTCCGGTGTCCAATGTCCGCGTGGTACGGCTGTCGAATTGCGAATACAGGGCATAGCCTTGCCAGTACCACGTCTCGCCTTGTTGGCGCGCATAAAGGGCAATGCCGGTGCGGTCGCCGCGGACCTGATCGGACACTCCGCCGTATTGAACCCGGTCGTCGGCCGTAAATAGCGCGGCGCCGATGCTGACATCCTGCCAACGCCAGTCGGCACCGGCGGCCCACAGCGTACTGTTGATGTCGGTATCCAGGAAACCCGCTTCACGTTTACGCGAATCCGGGCTGGCGAACATGAACCATGCGCCGCCGCGTTCGCCATCCACGCGCTCGATGTCGCGCAGGCGCTCGTTCAACAGCGGCTGCAGCGCATCGCCGGTTTCAAGTACGACATCTTTCATGGTGGTCTGTGACTGTCCGGACAGGGCCAGAATCGCCGCCGCGGCGCGTCCGGTATCGGTGGACTGCAGGGCCGCCGCGGATTGTCTCAGCGCATCGGTACCGGCGCCACGATCGAGCTGCGCGAATGCCGCCTCGAGATTGGTTGCTGAATTCAACTGCGTTGCACTGTAACTTTCCAGCACATCAGTGACCGCCCTGCGCTGTATGCTGGCGTCGATACGCGCATCCTGCACGCTGGCAGTACTGCTGAACCAGGGTGAATCCATCCGGCTTTGGGTGCTGCCGGTGATGGATGCGGCGGTCAGTACGGTACCCTGCCACTGACTGATATATCCGGACGGCGCGAGCAGCGTCAGGCCGGCACCGTTCAGATCCAGCATGCCATTGATCTGCAGCGTACTTCCGGCGGCCAGACCGAGCGTGCCGGCGTCGGCATGCACGTTGCCGTTGACGGTGCCGCCATAGGCATTGAATGCACCGCCATTCATGAATACATCGCTGCCGAGACTGCCGGAAAGATTCAGTGTGCCGCTGTCGATCCGGGTGGGTCCACTGTAGGTGTTGTTGCCGGTCAGTGTCAGCCCGCCGCCGCCGATCTTGATCAGATCACCGTCGCCGCTGATGTCATTGCTGAATGTCCAGTTCACGGAATCCGGCACGGCCGCAGAAAAGGAGGTCGGCAATAACGCAGGTCCGCGTACCGCCTTTTCGGCGTTGACATACCCCCAACCATAAATCGGGTCCACGCCGAGCACGCCGAGATCGGTGGCAGTGGTTAGCAGGGCTTGCCGAACTTGATTGCCATTAAAGCCCGGAAAGGCTTGATAAACCAAAGCTGCAATGCCGCTGACGACCGGCGCGGCAGCCGAAGTTCCGGCAAACCATTTGTAGGAGTCTGCGGTGAGCGGGTCGGTTTGGGTTACCGTGGGTAACAGCAGATTGACGGTTCCGGGAGCGGCCAGACAGAAATCCATCGCAATCGCGCCGCAAGGATTCGAATACACGGCCTTGGTGCCATTCAACGGACTCATCGCCACCACTGCCACGATATTGTTCAGATCCTTATAGAAGGCCGGTGCCGCCGCCAGAATGCCGGCACTGTCATAATCAGCCTGCTCGCCATCATTGCCGGCAGAAATTACCAGAAATGCACCGGCATCGCGGATGGCACGCATCTCGTCTACCCATGGTGCCACATAGCGCGTCACATCGCTGGGGCTGGCACCATTAGCATCAGGGGCACTTTTACTTGGGTCGGTTTCGTCATAACCATAGCCGAACGAAAAATTGAATACTTTCGCACCCCAAGTAATGATGGAATAAATATTGGCATTCCAATCAGCCAATGCCAAGGTGGAGGCCGGTGCGACACCGCCGGGATAATCGCCCCAGGCCCTACCTGCGGCTATGGCCGCGACGCTGGTGCCATGGCTAGTCTTGTCTTCGGAATCATCTGTGAGATTGCCGAAAGTAGCACTAACACGACCTGCCAAGGCAGCATTGTTGACTTCAAACCCGTTGTCATAAATCGCAATCTTGATACCTGCTCCATTAAATCCGGCGGCATTGGCCTCGGTTACGCCGGTTTTATCACGGAAGTAAGTGCTGTAATTGATCGGTGCACTCAGATTGCAGACTTTGGGCCGCTGGAGCACTGGACTTCCGGTAATGATGGCCACCACAGGATCGGCCGTGCTGTTGGGATCGGCGCAGCTGTAGGTGGTGGTGGTTGTGATATTCGAAAGTCCGCTCTGTACCGAATACTGTCCGGTCGGGCACGTGCTGTCCGTCACAGTATCGGTGACGGTGCTATCGATAAAGCTCCCCTGGCCGTCCTTCTGGGCACAGGTCAGCATCGGTGTGCAGACCTTGGTCTGGGTTACAATCGGGTCCGAAGTGCTGGTGGCAGCAACCGGATTGGTGTTGCTGTTCGGGTCCGGACAGGAATAAGTCGTGGTGGTGGTGGTATAGGAAATTCCGGACGTGGTCAACGTCGCATTGGTCGGGCAGGTGGAATCGGTGACCGAAGGATTGTTGACCGTCGTGGTGACAAAATTACCGGTGCCGATTCTCTGAGAGCAGGTGGTGCTTGGCTGCGGATCGGGTTTTGTGGAACCACCGCCGCCGCCGCCGCACGCGCTCAGCAGCAACGTCGCGCTGGTAATAAGAAGCAAACGATAACCGTACATGAGGACACCTAGTTGATGGTTATGTTTGATTTTAACGCAACCTCATCAGTAGGTTGTGAATACAGCCACAGACCGTGAATTCAAGACCGGTAGCGTGCGGCACTGATGCAGGAAAACACGCTGGCCAGAAACCAGCCAAAGGGCAGCAGGCTCAGCGTCAACAACCAGGTC
>JAJTGG010000072.1 GCA_021299355.1 Lysobacteraceae bacterium | reverse complement strand
GCTCGGATGAGCTTGCTGTAACAGGGTCCGTGTTTCCTGCGCCAATTGCGTCTCCCAGCCAGCGGCAAGCTCGGTGGATGCCATCGGCAGGGCATCGCCCTGCCAATCGGCCAGGCCCAGACGTTCATGCGAGGTGCCGGAGGCCATGCGCCAGCAGGCGTTTTCCAATTCACGCACATTGCCCGGCCAGGCATACGCCTGCATCGCATCGAGCAAGGCCTTATCGGCGCTTTTGGTTTTGGTCTGCAACTGCGCGGCCGCGGCTGCGAAGAAATGCTGGGCCAGCAGCGGAATATCGGCGCGGCGTTCGCGCAACGCCGGCAGACGGATGCGCAGCACATTGAGCCGATGCAGCAGATCTTCGCGGAAGCGTTTGGAACCGACCAGCGCTTCCAGCGGTTGATGGGTAGCGGCAATCACGCGCACATCGACCTTGATCAGCTCACGGCCACCGACGCGGTAGAACTCGCCCTCAGCCAGCACCCGCAGTAGTCGCGTCTGCAGTTCCAGCGGCATGTCGCCGATTTCATCGAGGAACAGGGTGCCGCCCTGCGCCTGTTCGAAACGGCCGATGCGGCGCGTGGTGGCGCCGGTAAAGGCGCCGGCTTCATGGCCGAACAATTCCGACTCGAGCAGTTCGCTGGGAATCGCGGCGGTGTTCAGCGCCACGAACGGACGCGCCGCGCGCGGCGATTCCTGATGCAGGGCGCGTGCGACCAGTTCCTTGCCGGTACCGGTTTCGCCCGCCCGATCTGCCGGAACAGTTCGCGCATGACCGGGGCCTTGCCGAGCAGGGCGGTCTCCAACACCGGTGCCGCATCGACGGGCACGACCGGTGGCTGCGGTTTCGGCAGCGCTTTTTCAACCAAGGCCAGCACCTCGTCCAGATCGAAAGGTTTGGCCACATATTCGAACGCGCCACCGCGATAGGCGCTGGCGGTATTGCGGATATCGGTGAACGCCGACATCACAATCATCGGTAGCCCCGGATACGCCTGCTTGACCGTTTCCAGAAAATCGATGCCGCTACCGCTGGGCATGCGGATGTCGGCGCTCTCCTCGGGTACCGGCAACAACAGAGTGAATACGGTGTGGCCCGGACGCGAACGGAAACTGAGCGAGCCCTGGTGTTCACGCGCAATCTGCAAGGCCAGCGGCAGTCCCAGACCGGTGCCTTCGGCGCGGCCCGACACTAGCGGCAGGAAAATCTGTTCCTGCAGGTCTTCCGGTACGCCACGGCCGTTGTCGGCGATTTCCACGCGGATGGCCAGACGCGACAGCCGGTCGGCAATCTGTACCTGATGATCGGCACGCGTGCGCAGCACCACTTCGCCGGCGCCGGACTGCAGCGCGTTGCGCACCAGATTGAGTACGGCCTGGGTCAGGCGGTCGGCATCGCCGATCACTTCCGGCAAACTCGGATCGTAATCGCGCACCAGCTTCACTGACCAGCCGGCTTCGGCATCGGCCAGCTGGCGCACGGTTTCCAGCACGCCATGGATGTTGAGCGGCGCCTGTGCTTTCGGCGGTGACGGATGCATGAACTGATCGATCAGCTGGGTCAGGCGCACCACTTCGTTTTCGATCAGTTTCACCAGCGCCTGCGCCTGTGGCTGCTCCTGGGTTTTCTTCTGCAGCAGCTGAGCTGCGCCTTTCAATCCGGCCAGCGGATTGCGCAGTTCGTGCGCCAGCCCTTTCAGCGCCACCGACAGCGCGGCCGGCAAGGCCAATGCCGGATCACTGCCGTCGAATTCGGCGCGCGGATGCCACTCAATGCGCCAGCCCTCGGCTTCACGCACCACGATGGCATCGGCGAAGCGCTCGCGCTGCTCGGCGAAACGCAACTGCAGCCGCAGGGCCTGCATACGTTCCTCCGGTTGCAGGCATTGCATGCACAGCGCGTGCAGGCGTGGATGTTCGTGATCCAGCTGATCGATACCGACCCCGTGCAAGCGCCGTTTGCCGACCGACAGCCAGCTACTGAACGCGGCATTGCAGTCGTACACCGCGCCCTGCCCGTCCAGCCACAGGATCGGGGTGGCAAGCTGATCGAAGGTGGCGGCATCGCTGGGGCTCATTGCACCATCTTAGTGCAATACACCCGGTTTGTCCGAACGCTTAATCGCAAGCTGAATAATAGTTATTCATTTTCAACAACATGACTTACGGCACATGGCGACTTCAGGCAGGTGTTATACATTGATACCACACCAATTAACCGAGGTCCCACCATGAATCATTTCAACACTGCCACCAGCACCAAACCGGACAATGCCCCGGTGCAACTCAACAACCGCTACCGCCCGCGTGCCAATGGCACCGGCTATGGCAAGAGCAGCGGTTATGCCGCCAACCGCCAGTACGCCAACACCACCACCGCCGCCAGCCGGGTAAGGGTGCGCTAAAAAGCAACGGCCCCGAAGGGCCGTTGGCAAGGTACACGTCGAAACGGGATTACAACTCGTAGGCCGACTCGCCGTGCGAACTGATGTCCAGCCCTTCGCGCTCGGCTTCTTCGTTCACGCGCAGACCGACAGTATGTTTGACGATCAGAAAAGCCGCCAAGGCAACCACGCCGGAGAGCGCGATGGTGACCAGCACGCCCTGGGTCTGGATCCAGACCTGCGTGGCGATGGAATACTCCGGCAGTGCGCTTTCGGTCACGTAATCCCACAGTCCGGCGCCACCCAATTGCGGCGCGGCAAACACGCCGGTCAGCAACGCGCCGGTGATGCCGCCCACACCGTGCACGCCGAACACATCCAGACTGTCATCGGCACGCAGTAATTTCTTCAAGCCGGTGACGCCCCACAGGCAGACCACGCCGGCGATGGCACCGATGATCAAAGCACCACTAAGGCCGACCAAACCGGCAGCAGGGGTAATCGCCACTAATCCCGCCACCGCACCGGAGGCGCCGCCCAGCATCGAGGGCTTGCCCTTGCCCAACCACTCGGCCAGACTCCAGCTCAGCACCGCCGCGGCCGTGGCCAGAAAAGTATTGACGAAGGCCAATGCGGCCACGCCGTTGGCTTCCAGCGCCGAACCGGCATTGAAGCCGAACCAGCCGAACCACAGAATGCAGGCGCCGACCATGGTCTGGGTCAGGTTGTGCGGTTTCAGTGCTTCGCGCCGGTAACCCACGCGCGGACCGATGACATAGGCGCCGACTAGACCGGCCACGGCGGCATTGATGTGCACCACGGTGCCGCCGGCAAAATCCAGCGCACCTTTCGCCCACAGCCAACCCGAACGCGCCAGCACGCCGTCCACGGCGGCGGTATCGGTGAAGGCGTCCGGGCCGGGGAAGAACCAGACCATGTGCGCCATCGGCAAATAGGCGAAGGTGAACCACAGCACGGTGAACAGCAGTACGCCGGCGAATTTCACGCGCTCGGCGAAGGCGCCGATGATCAGCGCGCAGGTGATGCAGGCGAACGCGCCCTGGAACACGAAGAACACCAGTTCGGGAATGTACACGCCTTTGGTAAACGTCGCCGCGGCCGCGCCGTTGATGTCCTGCGCGAACAAGCGATCGACGCCGCCGATGAACGCATTGCCTTCGGTGAACGCGAAACTGTAACCGTACAGCGCCCACAGCACCGCCACCAGCGAGAACACCGCCAGCGTCTGCATCAATACCGACAGGACGTTCTTGCTGCGCACCAGACCGCCATAAAACAAGGCGAGTCCGGGCAGAGCCATGAAGATCACCAAGGCCGCGCACAGCATCATCCAGGCGGTATCGCCCTTGTCGATGGCGGGTGCGGCAGCCTGCGCCATCGCACTGCCGGGGGCGAGTACGGCACCGGCCAATACCGCCAGCCGGGCTTTCCAGGAACGGATGAACAGTCGTTGCATGCAAAATCCTCCGGACGGGTTAAAGGGCGTCGGCGTCGAGTTCGCCGGTGCGGATGCGGATGACTTGATCGACACTGGACACGAAGATCTTGCCGTCGCCGAGCTTGCCGGTGGCGGCGGCCTGCTGCAGGGCTTCCAGCACGGCCTCAAGACGGTCGTCGGTGATCACGGTTTCGATTTTTATTTTCGGCAGAAAGTCGACCACATACTCGGCGCCGCGGTACAGCTCGGTATGGCCTTTCTGGCGGCCGAAGCCTTTCACTTCGGTAACCGTGATGCCGGACACGCCGGCTTCGGACAGGGCCTCGCGGACTTCATCGAGTTTGAACGGCCGGATGATGGCGGTGATCAGTTTCATGGGCGCTCCGTTCGGTTTTTTTGCAGGCGGAAAAAGCGACGCCGGGAATTCCCGGCGTCGTGGTCAAGCATCAGAGCTGGTAGTACATCGAGTATTCCAATGAAACCCCTAAAAGCCCTATATAAAGGCTTTTAAGGCTATTGGTAGGTAGGTTGGTAGGTAGGTACATATTAGCGATAATTCGACAATTTTGACCGGAAAATTAAGACCAAGGACTAAATTGATTTAGCCCAACATATTTACTGGGGTCAAGAGATTTTTATTGTTTTATTGTCGAGTTAGCTGATGTATTCCACTAACGAATTCTAAGCTCTATTTTGATAGCTTTAAAGTAATAGGTAGGTATGTGTTGTCTAGGCTGAAACCAATAGACTGAGTGCTATATTAAGTAAATGCGCGATTTAATAGATGTCTATACGGGTATGGCGTAGATTTGAGTCTTATCACAA
>JAJTGG010000034.1 GCA_021299355.1 Lysobacteraceae bacterium | reverse complement strand
GGTCTTCAGCTCAATCAGGTTGTCGGCCCAGGCCAGTAGATACTGGCTGCCTTCGAACAGTTCGCCGCGGAAATCGGTACGCAGGCCGTAAGCCAGCACCGGAATCTTCAGGCTATCGACCACATCGGTCAGCTGCCAGACCTGCGCTTTGGAAAGGAATTGGGCCTCGTCGATCAGAACGCAGTCGATCTTGCCCTTGGCGGCCAAGGCTTGTCGCACCAGCGCCGCTAGATCATCGCCGCCGGTGAAGGTGACCGCACTGGCTTTGAGTCCGATGCGCGAAGCGACGATGCCTTCACCGGCACGGTTGTCGAGCCGCGGCGTCAGAATCAGTGTGCGCATGCCGCGCTCGTGATAGTTATAGGCGCTCTGCAGCAAGGTGGTAGTCTTGCCGGCATTCATGGTGGAGTAGTAGAAATAAAGCTTGGCCACAATCGTCCTATTCATCGTCTTTTTTCGGCGTCTCGTCCGGCGCCACCGGCATCAGTTCGCTGGCTGTCACGGTGCCGGTCGGCAACGCCTTCCAGGTTCCATTCTGCCATTTCCAGTAGGCTTCGGGTTGCCAGAATTTATCCTGGTAAAACTCATCGCCGTTGACCTGGATCGGCATGCCGCCGGGACCGGGGATTTCGATGCGCAGATTGCCCACGAAGCCGGTACGGCTGCCGGTGATATTGCGGCGGTTGCGCTCCAGAATGGCTTCGATGCGCTTCTTGGCCACGCTGTCGCCGTAACGGGCATACAGCGCCGCCCCTTTATCCAGCGCCTGGCGCCGTTCAAGCTCGGTCAGTTCACTCCAGTACTGCTCCCGTTTGGCCACCAGATCGCGGTACAGCCGCTCCGCCGCCAGATCAATCCAGACATAGGCTTCGGCGCGGTCGATCTGCACGCCCTCGCCCTTCCACAGCATTTCCGCGACCATGGCCTGCGAGGGCTTGTCGGCGTAATAGGCACCTTTGCGGAACTGACGCATGGCTTCTTTGTAATCGCCTTTGCTGTAGCTTTTCATGCCCAGCACGCGGCCATAAAGATCCGGATGGCTGCTCAGAAAGCTGCGTGACTGGACGATGAAGGCATCATCCTTCGGACCGACATCGGCGGCGTGCAGGGGCGAAGCGGCAAGCATCAAAGCGAATAGGGTCAGAACGTAGCGGAGTTTCATCATATTTTCCGGAAGCGGTGGCGAGAATTACAGCATACGACTACACGGCCCTGCAGCCATGTGCCGGAAGTCAGTCGGGGGCGGCCATTCCGAGCAGGGTCAAGGCTTTGTCGAACTCGGCAGCCAGCGGGGCGGTGCACGTGAGTATTTCACCCGATTCCGGATGAGGAAAGCGTAAACGCCAGGCGTGAAGTAACATCCGATGCACCCCCAACATACGGAATGTCCGGTTGTGACGGCCATCACCATGGCTGGTATCGCCGATCAGATGATGCGAGACATGTTTGAGATGGCGCCGGATCTGGCGGAATCGCCCGGTCACCGGCGTACACTGCAGCAGAGCATAACGCGATGTCGGATGCTCGGCACTGGCCACCGGCAGCTCGGCAGTGGCCAAACAACGGAACACGGTGACCGCCGGCTTTTTTTCCGGCTTTCCCGGGCCGCCGTCTAGATCATGATCGACGGTGAATTCCGCCTCCGGCCAGCCGCGGCAGACGGCCAGATAGTCCTTGCCGACATCGTGGCCCATGAAGGCTTTGCCGAGCGTGGACGCGGCATCGGCATCGAAGGCGATCAGCACACAGCCGCTGGTGGCGCGATCGAGGCGGTGCACCAGATGCACTTTCGAGGCGAACTGCTCTCGCAGACGGTGCAGCAGGAAATCATCCTCACCGCGGGCCAGACCGCTGGCATGCGCCATCAGACCGGCCGGCTTGTTGATGACGGCACAACGGGAATCCCGATGCAGGACGTCCAGCGCCGCTTCGGTCACGGTGTGCGTGGCCAGGCCAGGGCGAATCCGGTCAGGCTCAGCGCGATGGCCGCGTACAACATCGGACCGCTTCCCGCGAAAACATACAGCAGACCGGCAGCAAAACCGGCACTGACCGCAACGGCCAGGGTGAACAGCTGGCGCTGGTTGCGCTGGCTGATTTTCACCAGCTGCGCGATTTCATCCGAGCGCATGCGGATGCGGGTTTCACCTTCGACCTGCTGGGCCAGTGCCGACTGCAGCAGCGCCGGCAGACCGGAAGCCTGATGCACGATTTCCGGCCACTGTTTCTGCAGACGGTCGACAAAGGCCTTCGGGCTGTAGCGTTCGCGCAGGATGGCTTCCAGAACCGGCCGGGCCACGGCCCAGAGGTCGATTTCCGGATCAAGCGTGCGTGCCAGGCCCTCGGTATTGAGCAGTGTCTTCTGCAGCAGGATCAACTGCGGTTGCAGGGTCAGCTGGTATTTCTGCGCGGTGCGCAGCAGCTTGGCCACCACTTCGGCAATGGAGAATTCCGACAGCGGACGCGTGAAGTACGGCTCGCAGACCGCACGCACGGCCGCTTCCAGTTCGTCCAGACGCAGCGAAGCCGGCATCCAGCCGGCCTGCACGTGCAGACGCGCGATCTTGCGGTAGTCCTTATTGAATATCGCCATGAAGTTTTCGGCGAGGTAATACTGGTCCTGCTCGCTGAGCTGGCCGACAATGCCGAAATCCAGCGCAATGAAAGACCCGCGGCGCTCACCATCGGTATCGACCCAGATATTGCCGGCGTGCGCATCGGCGTGGAAATAATTGTCGCGGAACACCTGCTGGTAAAGAATCCGCACCGCTTTCGCCGCCAACGCCTTGCGGTCGATGCCGCGCTGGTCGAGTTCGGCAACGGCATCGGCCGGAATGCCGTACACGCGCTGCATGACCAGAACGCTTTCGCCGGTCAGCGGCCAGATCACCGCGGGCACGGACAGCTCGGCACTGTCCTGCCACAGACGGCGCATCAGACTGGCATTGGCGGCCTCACGCTGCAGATCACACTCGGCCAGCAGGGTGCTTTCCAGTTCGCCGACCACATCGTGCGGACGGATTTTTTCAGCATGCGGATGCAGGCGGCACAGGCTGTCGGCCAGCAGACGCATCAGCGCAATGTCGGCACGGATCCTGGTTTCAATGTCGGGCCGCAGCACTTTGACCACGACTTCGCGGCCATCTTTCAGCCACGCCGCATGCACCTGCGCAATCGAGGCCGAGGCCAATGGTTCGTCATCGAAGCGCTCGAACACTGCCGTCAGTGGCTGGCCGAGACTGGCTTCAATCAAAGCCCGTGCCTGTGCCGACGGAAAGGCCTGCACCTGATCACGCAGACCGGCCAGCTCATCGGCGATGTCGGCGGGAAGCAGATCGCGGCGCGTGGACAGCACCTGACCGAGCTTGACGAACAGCGGGCCGAGTTCCTGCAGCGCCATACGCAGACGGGCGCCGCGCGGCAAGGAACGATTGGCAGTCGAGGTCGGAACGAATACTTTGGCAACACGCAGCAAGGGCGTAGCCCGCGATTTCGGCAGCCATTCATCCAGGCCATAACGCGACGCGGTGCCGACGATGGCGATGGCGCGCAGCAGCGGTTTCATTTCATCCGCCCGGCAAGCTGTTGGGCGCGCGCCTGCAGACGATCGGCGCGTTGGCGCAGACGATCAACCTCTCCATGGAAATCGGCGAGCTCGGCCTTGCCGACCACCACCCGCGCTTCTTCGGTGGCGTATTCGGCGCCGGAACGGGCCAGGCCGGCGGCACCGATACGGGCATGACGAAATCCTTCGCGCAAAATTTTTGCCGCTTGCGGACCAAGCACCGGACCGAAGGCGGTGACGAACGGCGCCTCCCAATCCGGGTCGTAGTTCTTCAGCAGGTCCTGCAGCACACGCGCCAGTTCGACATCGCCATTGATGCGCATGGCACCGACCACGGTCCGTCCCTGCGCGAACACCGGCAGGCTCTGCAACAGCCCGGACAGCTTGCTCTTGATGCTGACGTCGGCTTCACGCGCGGCATCCACGGGACCGACCTGCAGCAGACCCTCGCGGACATCGATGGCCAGCGCGATATCGGGCGATTGCAGATGCGCTTCGATGCGACGGCCTTCCAAGGCCTGCAGTTTTTCACGGCTGGCCGGATCAAGACGGATCGCACGGTTCAACCCTTCCTGCAGCACACGGCCGGCCAGGGGTTTCATCGAATCCAGGGAAAACGGGGTACTCATCAATCAGCCTTCTGCAGGGAGTCGCGCAGACGACGCAGGCCCTCGGCAAAGGACACCTGCGGCATATAACCGAAATCGCGGCGCGCGTTGGAACAATCATACCAATGCTCGGTCGACAATTGTTCGGCCAGAAACCGCGTCATCGGCGGTTCGCCCGTCGCCCGGAACACCCGCCACAAGGTTTCGCAAAGCATTCCAGCGGCATAGGCCATGGCAAAAGGCACGCTGGACTGCACCATCGGCGCACCGGCGGCGTCCAGCAGGCCATTGACGATGTCACGGATCGGCATCGGCTCGCCATTGGAGATGAAATAGGCCTTGCCGGCGCAGGTCGCGCCCGGTTGCAGGTGTTCCAGTGCCAGCAGATGTGCCTGCACCACATTATCGATGTAGGTGCAGTCCATCCGGTTGCTGCCGTCTCCGATGAAACGCAGGCGGCCGGCGCGGGCGCGCTCGACCAGGCGCGGCAACAGCTGGGTATCGCCCGGACCCCAGATCAGCCGGGGTCGCAACGCTACGGTGGCGAAATCCGGTGCGTTGGCGGCCAACACGGCGCGTTCGGCCAGCATTTTGCTGTGCGGATAATGCGCGGAAAAATGCGTGGCATACGGTGTATTGCCTTCATTGCCGCCGCGTACCGGCGTAGTGCCGGCATGCACCACACTCGGCGTCGAGGTGTACACGAAACGGCGGATGCCGGCGGAGCGCGCCTCGGCCAGAAGCACGGCAGTACCGGTGACATTGGTGCGTTCGAAATCCTGCCAGACGCCCCAGCCACTGGCTTTGGCGGCGTTATGCATTACAGCATCCACACCCGCAAGGGCACTGCGGACTTTCGCGACATCATCGAGCGCGCCCAACACTTGGGTCACGCCCAGTGCCACTAACGCATCGGAATGATGCCGTTGCAGGCTGAACACGGCATGGCCTTGCGCCAGCAGACCGCGGCACAGACCCTGGCCGAGAAAACCGCTGCCGCCGGTCACCAATACCTTCATGCGCGTTTGGCCAAGCGTTTGGCTGCCCATGCGGTGAGCTGCTCGCGACCGATTTTGGCGTTGTGCCGGATATCGACCGGAAAACCCGGATGGAACAACACGATCTGGATCTGTCGCGTGTGCCGATGCTGGCTGGCGATGCTGAGTAATTCGCTGCACAGCACCGAATCGGTAATCGCCGCGCCAGGCTCGCGCTCGATGCACAGCACTGGTTTTTGCGCGCCATAGGCACCGAGCCCGACCAAGGCCGAACGCCGCACCGCCGGATGGCAATTGAATATCGGCTCGACGTTTTCCGTACCGAGCAGGCCCTGCGCCGTCTGCAGGCGCTGCGATTTGCGGCCACAGAACCACAGACGACCCTGCGTATCCTGCCAGGCCAGATCGCCCATACGGTGCACGACGCGGGTGCTGCCATCAGCCAGGGTTTCATGGATTTTTCCGAGACGATTGGAGGCCTCGCGGCGGTAATAGCTGTCGGTGGCGCTCGGGCCGGCCACGGTGACTTCACCGATTTCGCCTTGCGGCACGCATCGTCCGTCATCCCATTCGGCAATCGGTTCATCGCTGATGCCAATCAGACGCACGGTATTTTCCGGGACCGGCGTGCCCACGCAGGTGCCGAAGCCCTGCTCGGTGCCGGCACGGGTCAAGGCCAGCTGCTCGCCATCGATCACGGCCACTGGCAGACATTCGGTGGCGCCATAGGGTGTCCAGAAGCGCGCCTGCGGATCACAAAGGCTGCGGATTTTTTCCACGGTGTCGGCCGGCACCGGGGCGCCGGCGGAAATGACGCAGCGTAGGCCGGGCAAGGCTTTACCGTGCTTGACCAGCACCGCCATCAAGGCCGGCGAACCAAACAATTGTGTCACCCCGAAGGTCGTGATGGCATGCCGCAGTTTTTCCGGATCGGCGCTGCCCGGCCGGCGCGGATCCATATCGGGGATGATGCTGGTCAGACCCAAGGCTGGATCAAACAGCGCAAAGGGGGGAAAGGTCGGCAGACTGACGCCGCCGGGTTCGACGGCGAACGCCTGCTGCAGCAGACGCACCTGCGCGGTGAAATGTCGATGCCGGTATAGCACGCCTTTGGGCACACCGGTGGAACCGGAGGTGAACAGAATCGCGGCCGGATCCTCGCCGTCGACCTGCGGCAATTCTGCCCGGCTGGCACGGCCCAAGGCTTCGATGGCGCTCAGCGTGCGACCGCCGAACAGGGCAAAACGGCCGTCGGTGACTTTCAATCGCACGTCCGGCGCCCAACCCAACAGCAGCTTCGCGGCTTGCGCCAGAGCAATGCCAATGAAGGCCTGCGGCGCGGCTTCACGCAGGCATTGTTTCAGCGCAGAACGCGCGATGCCCGGATCGACCAGCACCGGAACCGCGCCGGCCTTGAACAGCGCGAACATCACCAGAAAAAATTCAATCGAGGGCCTGAGCATCACCACCGCATGTTGTCCGCGGCCGATGCCGTAGGCTTGGAAACCCAAAGCCAAATGATGACTGCGCCGATCAAGATCGGCGTAGCTGATGAGGTCATCATAACGCGCGAAACCGTCCGGTCCTTTCGTGCCTGGACAACGGATGGCCGGCCGATCGCCCAACTGTTCGGCACGCAGGGGCAGGATGTCCGCGATGTTAATCAGCTCGGGCATCGCGGTGCCTCCTCAGCCGATGGGGTGACGGTCCAGGAACTGGCGGATGGCCGGAACCAGATCCTCGTGCTTATCTTCCAGCACGTAATGGCCGGCATCCCCATAAATTTTTTGCGTGGCCGATGGCAGATCCTTGACGAAATGCGCGAGGAAATCCTGATCGAACACGAAATCCTGCAGGCCCCAGCCGATGAACGCCGGACGATCGCGGTAACCCGGCAACTGTACTTCGGCCTGCTGCACCAGCGCCCAGGCGGCATCGCCGGGTTTCAGCGGAATGTCCTGCACGAAGCGGTGCACCGCACGCCGGTGCGCCCAGCTGTCGTGGTTTTCGGCAAGGGAAACGACGCGGTGTTGAGAATGACCAGACGCGCAATGCGTTCCGGATTGCGCAGCGCCCAGGCGAAACCGACCATGCCGCCCCAGTCGTGCACGGCCAGGGTGATTTTGCGGGTTAGGCCCAGCGAGTCGACCAGACGGTCGAGATCGTCCACGCGCGATTGCAGCGTGTAGGCGTAGGCGCCGTCGTCGGGCTTGTCGGAAAGGCCCATGCCGATGTGATCGGGCACGATGCAGCGATAACCATCGCGCAGGCCGACCACCATATGCCGCCAGCAATAGCTCCAGGACGGATTGCCGTGCAGCATCAGCACCGGATCGGCCTCGGCCGGACCTTCGTCGAGATAACTCAGGCCGATGCCCTTGCCGCGGTCGAATCGTTTCGGGCTGAACGGGTAATCGGGATAGGACGCCAGCTCAGACACGGATTACCACACCACTTCCGCCATCGAGCAGTTCAGCCCGGAACCGATGCCGAGCAGCGCGATGCGTTGGCCTTTTTTGAGGCGCCCCATTTCCTTGAGCTTGCTCAGTACGATCGGCACCGACGCCGGACCGATGTTGCCGTGCTCGGCGAAGATGGTCATCACTTTCTTGGGATCGATGCCGAAGGCCTTGATCATCGCATCGGTGTGCACGCGGCTGACCTGATGCACGACGAACTCGTCGATTTCCTCGACCGCCCAACCCATGGCCAGACGCGCGGCGGCGAAGGTCTTGGCGGCCAGCTTCATGCCTTCGATCAGCAGCATGCGGGTATCGGTGACCATGCGGTCGAGATTGCCGCGGCATAGGGTATTCCATTCGGTGGCCGAACGCGAGACGCCGCCGCGGTAGCGCGGGGCGTCCGGGGCCAGTTCGACGCGCGACAGCACCATGGCGGCGGCACCGCAACCCAGGGTCAGCGAGGCCAGTTCATTGCGGAATTGCTCTTCGGTCAGATCGGGCGCTTTCATGCGCGCCAGGGTTTTTTCATAGACCATGTTGGCGGTTTCGCCGTCAACGATCAGCGCGTAATCGATTTCGCCGCGCTCGAGCATGCGGCTGGCCACATCCATGCCGCTCAGGAAGGCCAGGCAGGCGTTGGCGATGTCGAAGTTCAGGCAGTTGTCACCCAAGCCGAGGTTGCCGGACACGATGCTGGCGGTGGACGGCTCCAGATAGTCCCGGCTGACCGAGGTGTTGACCAGCAGGCCAACACGGCTGCGATCTATGCCGGCATCCAGCAGGGCTTTTTCGGCAGCCATAGTCGCCACATCCGAGGCCTGCAGATCGCCGTCCCACATGCGTCGGGCTTTGATGCCGGCGATGTCCTGCAGCACATCGGTCTTGATGCCGAGGCGGTCCATGGCCGGTTTCAGCTCCAGATTGATCTGGTCGGAGGTCAGGGTGACCGGGGCGTCAATGTGCGCAAGGCCGGCAATGGCAACGTTTTTGAAGAGCATAGCGATTCCATGAAATGGCCGGCCGGTGACGGCATGGGGCCTAAGCCCGTTATTCTGCCATAAACCGCTTTGAAAATGCCGTTTTCCGGCATAGTGCAACTGTTAAAACAAGGGCTTAGGCTTTCTCGACGCTTTACCGTTCGGTGATTGCCGCCGGACTGCTGTCGTTTTAGGGTTCGGTCCCTAAAAACCTGTTGTATGCGGGACGATATGAAACAGAAAAGGGGCCCGAAGGCCCCTTTTCTTTTGGCGTAAATTCCGCGCTTACTTGACCGGCTTGCCGTCGTTATCGAGCACAGTGATAGATCCAATATTCAGCGCCGCGATCTTATCCTTGATCTTGGACAGATCCCCCACCACCACCCAAGTCAGCGCATCCGGCTGGATGCCGGCAGCGGCACGCTGGACGTCATCGAGGGTGATCGACTTGATGCGAGTACTGCGCTGCAATACGTAGTTATCCGGACGATCGTAACGCAGGATATCCGCAATCGAAGCGCTGAGCGCACTGTTGGTTTCCAGTGAGCCCGGCAGACGCAGGGTGAACGAGTTCTGGATCTTGGCCAACTCATCGGATTTGGCCGGGTTCTTGCCCGAAGCGAATTCGCGGATTTCGCGGTCCATCTCGGCCATCGACTCGGCGGTCTTGTCGATCTGCACGCCGGCCGATGCGACCCATGGGCGCGGGCCCTGGGCATTCTGCAGCCCGGAGCGCGCACCGTAGGACCAACGCTTGTTTTCGCGGAGGTTCATGTTCAGGCGTGAGGTGAAAGTGCCGCCGAACACGCCATTGGCCACATCCAAATCGACGATGTTCGGATCTCGGCTGGATGACACGAGCTGGCCAGCGAAGATATTGGCCTGCACCGAGCCAGGCTGGTCAATCAGGAACACCCTCGGTTTTTTCGGCAGGAGCACGGTGGCCACGGCCGGATTGGCCGGCTTGGCACCCGTGCCTTTCCAATCACCCAAGTGCTTCTCCAGCAACGGCACGATTTCAGCCAGCGTGGTGTCGCCGGTCACCACCAAAGTGGCACCGTCCGGGCGGATATAGGCGTTGTGGTAGGCCAGCAGGTCGTCACGGCTCAGCGCAGCGATATCGGCCTCAGTGCCGGTACCGCTGGACGGAACTGCGTATGGATGACCGGCACCGTACATCAAGCCCGGCAACACACGGTTTACCACCCCCTGCGGCTGCACCTTCTCCTGCTTGATGGTGGCCAACCACTGCGCGCGCACACGCTCGATTTCCTTGGCCTCGAAGCGCGGCTTGCGCAACATCTCTGCGTAAAGGGCCAGCGACGGTTCCAGCTTCTCTTTGATCGCAGAGAGCGAAGCGCTGGCGCCATCAAGGCCGGCACCGCTGCCGATATTGGCGCCGAGGCTTTCCTGCTTGGCGGCGAAGGCCAGGGCGTCATACTCGCCGGCGCCCTGGCTCAGCATGGTGGTGGCGAAACTGGCGGTGCCGAGTTTCTTGCCGGCGTCAGTGCTGAAGCCACCGCCGAACAGCATGTTCATCTGTACCACCGGGATGCCCGGACGCGAAGCCAGCACCACATTCAGACCGTTGGACAGGGTGGCGCGTTGCAGGGCCGGAAAACTGAGGTCAGGGAAGCTTTCGGTCTTCGGTACGCCCAAGCTGCGGTCGACACCGGCTGGCAGGGTTTTGAATTTCTTGTTGGCCACGCCGATGGCTGGGGCCGCGGTGCGCGCCACCGACGGCTCTTCCACGGCCGGCTTGCGCTCGCCGGGCTCGACGATGGCAAACAGGCTGCCGTTGTTCAGCCACGTGTTGCCGGCAGCCTTCACTGAGGCGACGGTCGCCTTCTCGATATTGTTAAGTGACTTGCGGAAGCAGCCCGGGTTGTTCTGGTAAACGGCACAGGCCGCCAATACATCCGCCTTGCCGCCGAAGCCGCCGATCCGCTCGATCTGGCGGACAAAGCTGGACCTGATGGCGACCTTGGCCTGGTCGAGCTCTTCCTGGGTCGGGCCTTCGGCAAGCAGCTTCTTCAATTCTTCATCGATGATGGCTTCGACCTTCTTTGGGTCGACGCCCTGCTTGATGGCGGCGCTGACCGAGAAGCGGCCAGCCAGCTGGGCACCGAAGTAACTGGCGGAAATGTTGTCGACCAGCTTCTCCTTATGCACCAGACGGCGGTCGAGGCGCGAACTTCCACTGCCGCCGAGCACCTGCGCGAAAAGGTCGAGATCGTCTTCTTCCGGTGCGCCGTTCTGCGCTACGTTCCAGAAGCGGTTCCAGGACACCTGAGGCACCTTGTCGGTCAGCACAAGACGCGAATCGGCCTTCAGCGGTGCGACGTCGACCGCCGGCTGTTTAAAGTCGGGCGCGGCAGGAATATCGCCGAAGTACTTGGCGGCCTTTTCCTTGGCGGTGGCCAAATCGATATCCCCGGCCAGCACAAGGACCGCATTGTTCGGGCCATAGGCACGACGGAACCAGGTCTTCACATCCTCCAGCGAAGCGGCGTTGAGGTCGTTCATCGAGCCGATGGTGGTCCAGCTGTAAGGATGACCTTTCGGAAAGAGCGCCTTCGACAGCGGCTCGCGCAGTACGCCGTAAGGTTGGTTCTCGCCCTGGCGCTTCTCGTTCTGCACCACACCGCGCTGCTCGTCGAGCAATGCCTGGTCGACGGCGCCCAGGAAGTGGCCCATGCGATCGGATTCCATCCACAGCGCCATATCGAGCGCGGTGGTCGGCACGTTCTGGAAGTAGTTGGTACGATCGGTGTTGGTGGTGCCGTTCTGGTCGGTGGCGCCGACACGCTCGAACGGTCCAAAGAATTCGTCACGGTAATTTTCAGAACCCTGGAACATCAGGTGTTCGAACAGATGTGCGAAGCCCGTGCGGCCCGGAGTCTCGTCTTTGGAGCCCACGTGGTACCAGATGTTGACGGCCACGATCGGCGCCTTGCGGTCGGTGTGCACAATCACGCGCAAGCCGTTTGGCAGGGTGAACTCCTGATAGGCGATGTCGATGGTCTGGGCACCGGCGGCTTGGACGGCCGGCACGAATGCGGCGGCGCCGCCGAGCAGGGCAAGGCCGAGCGCGGCCGAAAGAAGGGTTTTGTTTCCGAATCGCATGGGCGGGGTTCCTTTGGGGTGAATCGGTAATGGTAATGGAATTTGACGGGACCTACACTAGGCCATATGTCATAGTGGCGGCGTGAAATCCGGAGCCTGCACGCATGCCGAAATCCGCCATCCTTCTGTTATTGCTGACAATCTCTGGATTCGCGGCGGCCGTCGAATCGGTCCGCTTCGAGCAGGGCCAGGCCTGGGATATGCAGAAGAAACGCCTGCTGTATACCGAATCGCACTGGACGCGTTTCGAGAACAACCTGCTGTCCGAGCGTACCGTGCTGTACCGCTGCGCCGATGGCACGCCCTTTGCCCGCAAAGTGATTTCCTACGCGCCCTCGCGTCTGGCACCGGCTTTCGACTTCAAGGACGCGCGCTTGGCTTACCGGGAAGGCCTGCGCTGGAAGAACGGCCGCGCCAGCGTCTGGTTTGACGGAACCGAGGGCTACAAGGAGCGGCAACTGCAGAATGCCTCGGATCTGGTGGCCGATGCCGGCTTCGATGGCTTCATACGCAGTCGCTGGCCGCAATTGCTCAGCGACCGCCGCCAGCAATTGCAGTTCGCGGTGCCGTCGCGGCTGGACAGCTATGGCTTTCATCTGCAGCGAGTCGGCCCGGCAGTGTACCGCGAACAGGCGGCACAGACTTTCCGGCTCGGCTTGGATGGCTGGCTGGGACTGGTGGCTCCGGACATCGAGGTCACCTATGGCAGCGCCTCCAAACGGCTACTGCGCTTCAAAGGCTTGAGCAACATCCGTGACGATAAGGGCCGCGCCACGCTGCGCGCGCTGATCGAGTTTCCGTTGACCGACCGCGAAGTACCGGTCGCCGAAAAAAACCGGGCGCAGGCGGTTTTGCTAAAATCCTGTCAACTCAGCTGACCTTGGAACACATCGTGATCGATGTGATTTTGTACGAACCCGAGATTCCCCAGAACACCGGAAACATCATCCGCCTGTGTGCCAATACCGGCGCGCGCCTGCATCTGGTCGAACCGCTCGGCTTCGTCTGGGATGACGCCCGGGTCAAACGCGCCGGTCTGGATTACCACGAGTTCGCCGAGGTCCGCCGGCATGCCGACTATGCGGCCTGTCTGGCCCATCTCGGCCAGCCACGCGTGTTCGCATTCAGCTCGAAAGCCCAAACCCGTTTTGATACGCCGCGCTTTTGCGCCGGCGATGCGCTGCTGTTCGGCCCGGAAACCCGCGGGCTTCCCGCAGAAGTCCTGGCTGGACTACCCGATGCGCATAAGCTGCGCTTGCCGATGCGCCCCGGTCAGCGTAGTCTGAATCTGTCGAACGCCGTTGCCGTGGCGGTGTTCGAGTTCTGGCGGCAACTCGGTTACGCCTGAATCACACGGTGGCACATCAAAGGGATAATGCGATGAGCGAAAAAGACAGTAACGCGCTGCTGGCCCTGCTGGCCGGTGTTGCCATCGGTGCCGGTCTCGGCATCCTGTTCGCGCCTGACAGCGGACGCAAGACCCGCGAAAAACTCAAGAACGGCGTCGACGAGCTCGGTGACGAGCTGCAGGAGCAGTTACAGGCGCTGAGCCGCAAAGTGCAGACCGCAGTCGGCGACAAGACCCAGCAGATCGAACACGCCATCGATGGCCTGGCCGAGCAGGCCGGCGCCGAATCGGAAGCGGTCATCGAAAAACTAGAAGCCCGCCTCGAACAATTGAAAGCGCGCATCCGCCAGGGCCGTAACGCCCCATGAGCGCGATCCGGGAAAACGCCGAAGATCTGCGCGTCAGCGTGGAAGCGCTGCTGGAGAACCAGGCGAGCTATTACAAGCTCTGGTCGTTCAAAGTCGGCATGAAATCGCTGACCCTGCTCATTCAAATGATGCTATTCACCCTGTTCGGGCTCATGGCTCTGCTGTTTCTGTCGACCGCCGCGGCCTTCGCGCTCGGTGATGTGCTCGGCTCGACAACGCAGGGATTTCTTGTCATCGGCGGGTTCTATGTGGTGTTGCTGATTGCCGCTTATCTGCTGCGTGAACAGATCAACCGGCCGATCCTGCGCCGCTTCTCCGACATTTTTTTCGCGGAGGGACCATGACCCGTAAAATCTACAGCTCGTTCGAGCAGATCGACCAGGAACTGGAAATCCTGGCGCTGGAAAAGGAATTGCGGCAGATCCAATTGCGCCGGTCCGCCGGCAAAGCCATGGACGCGCTCAAACCCGGCAACCTGCTGATGGAATCCCTGGGCCCGCTCGGCGGCATGGTCCGCAACTCCGGTGCGCTTCAGAAAGTCGTCATGATGTGGCTTGCGCGTCGACTGCTGAAATAATCGCCTGAACGGAACGTTAACCGCGCCGCCTTGCGGCCGAACTTCCGTGAGTTACGACACTCCAAGTTGGGCGTCTGCGAAATGCAGAATGAAATGCGCTGTGCATTTCCGCATCAGTCAACAACTTTGGAGTATCTATGAAACGTACCGTATTGGCCCTCGCCGTGAGCGCCGCTGCTTTTTCCGCCCAGGCTTCCGATCTGGACTACAGCTATGTCGAAGGCGCTTACAGCAAGCTCGATGTCGGCCCGGGCAAGCTCGACGGCTTTTCGATCGACGGCTCGGTGGAGTTCAATGACAGCTTCTACGGCTTCGCCGGTTACCAGAATAATGACCAGAGCCCTCCAGAGATAAGTATCTACACAGATATCATCCTCGAAGAATACAACGTTGGCGCCGGTTTCCGCAAAAGCATCAACGACAAGACCGACTGGATCAGCGAACTGTCCTACATCCGCGACAGCGGCAATATCGGTAACAGCCTGTTCAAGATTAATGATAACGGCTACCGCATCGCCACCGGCGTGCGCAGCCTGGTCAGCGACAAGTTCGAACTCAACGGCAAGGTCAACTACACCGACGCCGGCGATTTTGGTGACGGCTTCGGTGTCGGCATCAGCGGCGTGTTCCGCGTCAACGACAGTTTCGGCATCACCGCCGGCTACGACTACGCCGACCGCAGCGGCAGCGACCTGAACGGCTGGAATCTGGGCGCCCGCTTCAGCTTCTAATCACGCAATACGCACACAATAAAAACCCCGCTTCGGCGGGGTTTTTTGCATCATTCGAACAGACCTTGCGGATATTCGGGTTTCTGTTCGCGCGACAGCAATAGCTTCAGGCCCTCCTGCGGGGTGATTTCCTCGTGCAGCACGCGCCGCACCAAAGCTGAAATCGGCAGGTCGATGCCGAAGCGCTCGGCCAGGCGCATCACTTCATCACAGGTCTGGATCGATTCCACCACCTGTCCGATCGAAGCCACCGCTTCGCGGACGGATTGGCCCTTGCCCAAGGCCAGACCGAGACGGCGGTTGCGCGATAGATCGCCGGTGCAGGTCAATACCAGATCGCCCAGTCCGGCAAGACCCATCAGAGTTTCAGCCCGGCCACCGAGCGCGTGATTGAGGCGCAGCATTTCATTCAAACCGCGGGTAATCAGGCCGGCACGCGCATTCAAGCCGAGATTCATTCCATCGGCAACGCCGGTGGCAACAGCCAGCACGTTCTTCATCGCGCCGCCGAGTTCGGCACCGAGCATGTCGCTGCCGGTGTAGGCACGGAAGGTCGGACCATGCAGGGCTTCGGCCACGGTCTGGGCGAACTCGGCATCTTCGGAATGCACGGTCACCGCAGTCGGCAGGCCTTGCGTGACTTCCTTGGCGAAGGACGGACCGGTGACCACGGCCAGCGCGACATCGGCGCCGAGAATATCGGCCGCCACTTCATGCAGAAAGCGGCCGGAGCCGGGCTCGAAGCCCTTGGTGGCCCATGACACGCCGACACCGGCTTTGCGGTGCGGCGCCAGCGCCTGCACGGTTTCGGTGAAGGCGTGGCTGGGCGTCACCACCAGAATGAAATCGGCGTCGCGCACGGTGGCCGCCAGATCGGTGCTGGCCTGCAGATTGGCGGGCAAAACAATACCCGGCAGATACCGGGTATTTTCGCGCAGGGTGTTGATGGCGTCGACTTGGCCGGCATTACGGCCCCAGACCGTGGTCCGGTGGCCGTTGCGGACCAGAAGCGCCGCAAGGGCCGTGCCCCACGAGCCGGCACCCAAGACCGCCACCTTCATCGGCGCGTCCATGGCGGCAGGTGCTTAGGCGTTGCCGCCTTCGGAAACCACGGTACTGCCTTCGCTGGCGGCGGCGACCTGTTCGGCACGGCGGCGCAGGCCTTCGGCATAGATGCCTTCGAAGTTGATCGGCTGCAGATAGAACGGCGGGAAGCCGCCCTGGTTGATCAGATCGGACACGGCCTGACGGGCGTATGGGAACAGCACGGTCGGGCAGTGGATGCCGAGCATGGCGTCCAGAGTCGGATCGTCGAAACCGGAAAGACCGAAGATGCCGGCCTGCGCGACTTCGGCCAGATAAATGGTTTTTTCGCCGACGGTGCAGGTCAAGGTCACGCCCAGCACGACTTCATAGACGTCATCGGCCAATTTGCCGACCTTCTGGTTGAGGTTCATGTTGAGCTCGGGCTGGCCCTGCTCGTTGAACACCAGCGGGGCGTTCGGAGCTTCGAAGGAGACATCCTTCGCATAGATTTTTTGCACATTGAAAGCGGCTTGTGCACTGTCTTGGACGGCGCCTTCGGTCAAATTGGCAGACATGGTAAAACTCCGGAAAATGCGTAAACGCAGCTAAGAATCGATGGGGTACTACAGGGTTATGGGGTCTGGCCCCATGATATCAAGTCACCGGCCCTTGGTCAGGGGCAGATCGGCCTGGATCCAGGCGTTCAGGCCGTCATTCAGCCAATACACCCGGGTAAAGCCGGCCTTGTGCAGGCGCTTGGCGGCCTCGCTGGAGGATTGTCCGGTCCGGCAGACCACCGCCACCGGCAGCTCTTTGGCTTTGGCCAACAACTTGTTTTCCGGGTCGAACTGGCTCATGGCGACATGCTTCGCGCCGAGGATATGGCCTTTCTCGAATTCGGCGATGGCGCTGACGTCCACCAGCAGTGCGGATTCGCGGTTGATCAGATCGGTCAGCTGGGCCGGGCTCACGGTTTTGTAACCGACGAACAGGCGGGCCACTTCGGTGTACACCAAGGCCACGGTCAGGACCACGAAAATCGAAGAAAGGATCGGGCTCTGGGCGGCAAATGCAATCAGGGCGTCAAAAGACATGCGGCGTCCAACAGGGGGTAAACGCCTATTATCGCCCGTGGCGGGACTGAATGCCAGTCAATCGAGCTTGGGAAGCCCCGAAGTCAGCCACCAGCGCTTGGCCACCGTATCGTAACGCCAGGTCTGCCGGTCGGTTTGGGTGCGCTCGGTCTGCGAGGCCACATCAATGATGCGCAATTCGACCCGTTGGCTGTAACTCTGCGGATCGGGGCGCTCGGCCGATTTCAGCAGATAGCCGCTGACCTGGAACCGCTTGTAATAGGCCTCATCAGCCTCGCTGAAGCCGCCGGGCGTGCGCAGCTGGGGATCGACCGATTCACGCGCCGTCTCGAAATCATTCCAGCGTACGGCTTTGCCGTATACCTTCAGCGCGGCCTCCAGGGCTTTGTCGTTCTTGCTGGACCCACCCGCCAACGCGGGCGCCGGCAACACGGCCAGCAACGCAGCGGCGAACAACGCTTTGGTGAACATGGTTTCTTTCCGGAGGGCCTCAGTTACACTAGATTCTGCCACAAATGGCCGCTACCCACGACGCCGCATGCCTCGCGCTTCCGACCTATACGGATGGACCCTGATTTCGCTGCGCCCGCGTTACCGGCACGGCGCGGTGCGGCGTGCGGCCGCCGCCCAAGGGGCCCGGGTTCTGGCGATTTCTCCCTTTGAATTGCTTGCACTGGATGCCGGCGCGGCCTTGCAGGCCGCCCTGCATTGCACGATACGCATTGCCAGCTCACCGGCTGCGGTTGCTTTCGCCTCGGCACAAAGTCCCCTTCACGGCGACTGGCTGGCCATCGGCACCGCCACGGCCAAAGCCTTGCGGCGCAGCGGCGCCGCCTCGGTGCAGACTGCCGAATCACAGAATGCCGAGGGTCTGTTGGCGCTGCCAGAGTTATCCGATTGCCGGGGCAAGCCTATCGGCCTGATAACCGCACCGGACGGGCGCGGTGAACTGGAGCGCGTGTTGCCCGAGCGCGGCGCGCACCTGCATATCGCCCATGTCTATCGCCGGCAGGCCCTGCCTTTGCCGGAAAGCGCACACCGAAGCCTGCGCAGGCTAGGTCCGGATTCGGCAGTGCTGGTCAGCAGCCGGGCGGCCTTTGCCGAATTCTGGCGACAGCTTGATGCTGCCGAACGCGATAAAATCAGCCGGACGCTTTGCATCGCCAGCAGCGCCCGCTTGCTAGAATACCTGCAAGGGCTCGGCATCCGGCAGCTCCGACTCGCCGCCGGAACGCAGCCAGCCGCGATGCTGGCGGCTCTCGGCGAGGCCATCGCCGCCGATGAACGTGAAGGATGACGCCATGACTGAAACGCCGGCTCCCGCCGCCAGATCGCACTCCCGCATCGGCATCATGCTCTTGGCGTGCGTGCTGATTGTGGCCATTGCGGTGTTAGCCTGGATCCGCCTGCGTGTGGATTCCGGTGAAGCGTTGGTGCCGACCGCCGACCTCAGTACTGAAGCGCTGGACCGACGTCTGCTGATCGCTGAACAGCAGGTCGCCCGACTTGAGCAGGAACGCGCAGCCTTGCAGCAGCGCCTGGGCGAATCGGCCAACCGCACCAATCTGCTGCGCGATGAAGTGCTCGGCGTCAGCGAACGTGCGGCGCTGATCGAAGACAGTGTGCAGCAGCTCAGCCGAAGCGACCGAAGCGCCATGGACAGCCTGCGCTTAAATGAAGCCGAACTGCTGCTCATCATCGCGCGCGAGCGCTGGCAGCTGTCGGGCGATCTGGCCGGCACCCTGCAGGCCACGGAGTTAGCCGCCACCGCCATCAACGGCCTGAAGGATCCGCAATGGCTGACACTGCGGCAGACCGTCACCCGCGAACTGGCCGCGTACCGCGGCATCGAGGCCGATCCGCGCGCAGTTGCCCGCGGTGAACTGGATGCCCTGGAAACGCTGCTGCCGCAGTTGCCGGCCGCAAACAGTGGCGACACCGAGGGCACTCCGGAACCCTACGGTTTCGAGCGTCTGCTCAAAGCGCTGATCCGGATCCAACCGACCGGGCAACAGACCTTGATTGCCCCGGCCGAACGGCAAGCGGCGCAGACCGCACTGGCCCTGGAAATCACCAACGCGCGGACCGCACTGCAGTTGCGGCAGAGCGCCGAATTCAAGAACAGCGCGCGCCGGATTGATCAGTGGCTGCTGCGTCTGTATACCGATGGCAAAGCGCTGCAGGAGCGCCGGCAACGTCTGCAACAGGCTGCCAATGCGCCGCTCAGCATCGCATTGCCGGAAGCCGGCAGTACACTCAGTGAATTGCAGCGTCTGAAACAGAGCGTCACGCCATGAGCCTATACCGCAGCTTCCTGTGGTGGTTGTTGCTGGCCGCACTCGGCGCGTTGGCCTGGGATCTGCTGCAACCGGATTTCGGCGAAGTGGTCATCCGTTGGCACGGCACCACCGTCACCACCACGGTCGCGTTCTTTGTGTTTGCCTGCATCCTGTTGCTGTTTGCTCTGTGGTTGCTGTGGACCGTGTTGCGTTTTCCCTACAATGCCTGGCAGGCCTATGCTCACAAGCAGGCGCGTAGCCGCTTGAACAGCGGACTGACGGCGTTTTACGAAGGCCGCTACGGCCGTGCCCAGAACCTGCTGCTGAAAGCCGCCGAAGACAAACAGGTGCGCGATCTGGCGCTGCTGGGTGCACGTCAGGCGGCATTGGCGCAGGAAGATTTCGTCGCAGCCGCCGGTCTGCTGGAGCAATTGAACCAATCGAATCCGACCTTGGCCGCATCCAACAACGCACGCCTGTTGTTGAAGCAAGGCAAAGCCCAGCAGGCCCTGGATGTGATGCTGACGCGGCCGGCCACGGAGTGGTCACCGGTGGCACGCGGCATCGCCATCGAAGCGGCGATCAGCCTGCAGCAATTTGATCTGGCCCGCAATTGGATGCAGGCGGGCGGTCACGGTATGAGTAGCAAACAGCAGGCGCAACTGCAGGCGCTGTACCAAGACCGCTATCTGGCCGGTGCCGATTCGGCCGACACGCTCTGGCAGCGCTGGCAGGAACTCGATGCCCAAGGTCCGCCTGGTGAGGCCATGGCCGAAGCTTTCGCAAAACGCGCCAGCGCGCTCGGCATGCAACATTCCGCCGCAAGTGCATTATTGGATTCGGCCGAAACCCGATATGACAGCGGACTGGCCAAAGCGCTCTCGCTGGTGGCGCAGAACGATGCCGCACTCTTTGAACGCCTGCGTGCATTGTTGGCCGCACATCCGGATGATGCCGATTTACTGCATTCACTCGGGAGCTGGAGCCGTGCCGCCGGCAACAACGATGCCGCCATCGGTTTCTGGCAACGCGCGATTGCGCAAGGCGGCGGCGTGGAAAGCTGGAACCAGCTCGGCCAGGCGCATGCCGGCCTCGGTCAGTTCGAGCAGGCCTACATCGCCGAGAACAACGCCCGGTGCGTGCTGAACGGCGAAGCACCGCTGCCGATGACCGGTATCACGCTGCAGCAGCGCATTGCCGCCGAAGCGGTTTCCGAGCAACGCAACGAACACGGGATTCCTTGGCTGCCGCAGTAAGTGGAAATAAAAAAAGCGGCCGCAAGGCCGCTTTTTTCATGAGGTGATTAATACGAAATCAACGTTCGACAATCGCCGCCACGCCCATGCCGCCGGCGGTGCAGATCGAAATCAGCACACGGCCCTGGCCTTTTTCCTTCAGCAGTTTCGCGGCGGTGGCCACAATGCGCGCACCGGTGGCCGCGAACGGATGGCCAAGCGCGAGCGAAGAACCGACCACATTGAGTTTGCTGCGGTCGATCGCTCCCAGCGCACCGTCCATGCCGAGTTTGGTTTTGCAGAATTCCTCGGACTCCCAGGCTTTCAAGGTGCACAACACCTGAGCGGCGAAGGCTTCGTGGATTTCATAGAAATCGAAATCCTGCAGTTTCAGGTTATTGCGTTTCAGCAATTGCGCCACGGCCCAGGCCGGCGCCATCAGCAGGCCTTCACCGCCGACGAAATCAATGGCGGCCACCTGTGCATCGGCCAGATAGGCCTGAATCTCTTTGCCGTTGGCCTTGGCCCAGTCTTCGGAAGCCAACAACGTGGCGGAGGCGCCGTCGCTCAGGTTGGTGGAGTTGCCGGCGGTCAGCGTACCTTTGCCGGAGCGCTTGTCGAAGGCCGGTTTCAGCGTGGCCAGTTTTTCCAAGCTGGTGTCCGGGCGCAGGATGTTGTCGCGCTCCAGACCGCGGAACGGCATCACCAGATCGCTGAAAAAACCGCGCGCGTACGCGGTGGCCGCTTTCTGGTGCGATTCATAGGCGAGCCGGTCCTGATCTTCGCGCGCGATGCCCCAGGTCTTGGCCATGTCTTCGCAGCTTTCGCCCATGCTCTTGCCGGTGCGCGGTTCGGCCACGCCGGGAAATTCGGGTTTGAATTCACCGAAGGAAAAACCTTTCAGCGCGGCCTTGATGCGCTCGCCGAGCGTACGCGCACGGTTGAGGTCGAGCAGACGGCGGCGCAGTTTTTTGCTGACCGCTATCGGCACGTCCGAGGTGGTGTCGGAACCGCCGCCGATACCGGCCTCGATTTGACCAACCGCGATTTTATTGGCAACGGTAATCAACGCATCCAGCCCGGTGCCGCAGGCACGGGTAATGGTGATGCCGGGCGTATGCGGCGACAGCCCGGACGACAATGTGGCTTCGCGCGCCAGATTGAAATCGGAGGAATGCTTGAGCACGGCGCCCATGGCGACTTCACCCAGAATCTGGCCCTGCAGTTGGAATTTTTCGACCAGACCGCCGAGCACCACGGTGGACAGGCCGAGATTACCGACATCGTAATAGGCGGTGTTGTTGCGGCAGAACGGAATCCGGACGCCACCGAGAATGGCGACACGACGCGTGGACGACATGGAATGGCTCCTGATGGGCGAATGGGGGGTCGGACAGGGCATAATAAGTGACCGTGCCCAGTGCATGGATTTC